>NZ_JBEXUE010000473.1:0-7713 GCF_040614275.1 Streptosporangium sp. NPDC006013 | reverse complement strand
CATTTTTCCCATCCCCGCCGTTTTTCCTTTGTTGTGGGTTTGTCCCTCATTTGGGGCGGGGGGGGTTCGCCAGGAGCGAACCCCGCCTTCCGGTCAAACAGGTTCAACCAAGAGGTCTATGCGTCAGACGGCGCGGACCTGCGAGGCCTGCGGGCCCTTCTGGCCCTGGGTGATCTCGAACTCGACCCGCTGGCCGTCTTCGAGGCTACGGTAGCCGTTGCCCTGGATCTCGGAGAAGTGCACGAACACGTCCGGTGCACCGCCATCCGGTGCGATGAAGCCGAAGCCCTTTTCAGCGTTGAACCACTTGACGGTTCCCTGAGCCATTAAAGCTCTCCCTCAGGATTTGAAACTTTGGGATTCACACCTCATGAACCCCATGTGTCGTACAGCGGGCCCCGGGGTGGCTCAGTCAAACTGGTTTTCACAACGGGATTCAGCTAATACAACGCCATCACATCTAACACTATCCGGCGCATGCGTGTTCCCGCCATCAGGAAGATTCCTGGGACGGGATGCTGGGGGCCGACACCCCGGCCATCACAGTGCAGACTGGGACTTGTTATGCGAAGCCCCAGGCTGGTCGCCACCGACCTCGACGGCACCGCTCTGCGTTCGGACGGCACCGTCTCCCCCCGTACAGCCGCTGCTTTTGCGCTTGTGGAGAACGCCGGGGCGGCGCTGGTCTTCGTGACCGGCAGGCCGCCCCGCTGGATGCACACGGTCGCCGGAGCCGTGCGCCATCGCGGGCTGGCCATATGCGCCAACGGAGCCCTCGTCTACGACCTGCACACCGAACAGATCGTCAAATCCCACCTCATCCACCCGGACGTGCTTGAAGAGGTGGTGAGACGGCTCAGGGAAAAGGTTCCGGACCTCGCCTTCTCAGTGGAATACGAGGGTGGATTCGCCCACGAATCGGACTTCCGTCTCGGCGGGTGGGACAGCAGGGCGGTCGCCGGACTCCGGGTGGGGACGACCACGCTCACCTCGCGGCCCTGCGCCAAACTGCTGGCACTCCACCCCACGATGGATCCCGACATTCTCCACGCGGCGGTCTGCGGGCTGGTCGGCGATCTGGTCACCCCCACTCACTCCAGCGGCCGGGCACTGATCGAGATGAGCGCGTACGGCGTCACGAAGGCCTCGGCGCTGGCCCATCTCGCCATGACGCGCGACATCGGGCCGCACGAAGTGATCGCCTTCGGCGACATGCCCAACGATCTTCCGATGCTCCGCTGGGCGGGCATCTCGTACGCCGTCGCCAACGCCCACCCGGAGGTGCTGGCCGCGGTCGATCACGTGACCGCGGCCAACAACGACGACGGGGTCGCCGGAGTCCTCGAACGGCTCTACAGCCCCTGACGGCCCTACAGGTAGGGGCCGGGGTTGGCGCCGTGACCCTCCTGCTGTTGCTGCTGGAGGGAGATGCCGCCGGGCAGGGCCCTGCGCATGTTCTCCAGCTGGGCGCGGGCCGCCATCTGCTGGGCGAAGAGCGTGGTCTGTATGCCGTGGAACAACCCCTCAAGCCAGCCGACCAGCTGGGCGTGGGCGACCCGGAGCTCCGCGTCGCTCGGCGGGGCGCCGTTGACATCCTCGGTGAACGGCAGCGACAGCCGTTCCAGCTCTTCGACCAGTTCCGGCGCCAGACCGTCCTCCAGCTCCTTGATGGAGCTCTGGTGGATCTCCTTGAGCCGTTTGCGGCTGGCCTCGTCCAGCGGAGCCGCCCGGACCTCCTCCAGGAGCTGACGGATCATGCTGCCGATACGCATCACCTTGGCGGGCTGCTCGACCAGGTCGGCGACCGATCGTCCCTCGGAGGTCTCATCTTCCTGAGAGCCATGGGGGCCCACGACAACGATGTGCGGAGTGCTCTCCTCAGCGTTCATAGTCTTCAACCTACTAGCAGGATTTTCCCGGTGTGTTCTCCGGACTCCAGGATCCGGTGAGCCTCGGCCGCTTCGCTCAGCGGCACCCGGGCGTGCACCACGGGCCGGATCGCCCCGGCGTCGACCAGGGGCCAGACGTTCTCCACCACCCCGCGGACGATGACCCCCTTCTCGTCGACGGGCCGGGCGCGCAGGGTGGTGCCGTGCACCGAGGCCCGCTTCGCCAGCAGGGCTCCCAGGTCCAGCTCGCCCTTCGTGCCGCCCTGCAGGCCGATCACGACCAGCCGCCCGCCCGTCTTGAGCACCCTGACGTTCCCCGGCAGGTACCTGCCCCCCATGATGTCGAGGATCACATCGGCCTCGACCTTCTCCGAGAAGTCCTCCCGCCGGTAGTCGATCCCCTCGTCGGCGCCCAGCTCCAGACAGCGGGCGATCTTCTCGGGCGACCCGGCGGTGACGACCACCCGCGAGCCGAACGCCTTCGCCAGCTGGATGGCCATCGTGCCGATCCCGCTGGCGCCGCCGTGCACGAGAAGGGTCTCGCCCTTCCGCAGGCGCGCGGTCATGAAGACGTTGGACCAGACGGTGCAAGCCACCTCGGGCAGCCCGGCCGCCTCGACGAGGTCGACACCGTCGGGCACCCGCATGACCTGCTGCCAGGGTACGGCGACCTGCTCCGCGTACCCGCCGCCGCTGAGCAGCGCGCACACCCGGTCACCCGGCGCGAATCCCACGGCGTCCGGCCCCACCTCGGCGACCACGCCGGAACACTCGAGTCCCGGGTACGGAGAGGCGCCGGCGGGCGGATTGTAGAAACCCAGCCGCTGCAGCACGTCGGCCCTGTTGACCGCGGAGGCCGCCACGTCGATGATGATTTCGCCGCGCTCGGGTAACGGGTCGGGAACCTCCCGCCACGTCAGAACTTCCGGTCCGCCTGGTTTATCGATCACGATGGCGCGCATGTGAGCAAAGGTATCCGCCAAGCCAACTTGGTGGTTGCTCGCGTTGACAAGAACACAGGGCGTTAACCTGCTATGTGTTTGCTGCCCTTTTATGCCCATCCCGAGGGGGAACACGGTGGCAAGACACGATCGTGAGGAATCTCTCGAGGAACAGCTCGCGTGGCTTGACGCCATCAAAGAGCAGGAGGAGGCGCCGGCCCTGGCGGTGCAGGCCACCACGGTGGACGACACCGTCGTCTCGCCGTACCCGAAGGACCCCTGGAGTCTGGTCCCGGCCGAGCCCGACACGGCGTCCTCGCCGCTGTTCCGCGCGGCCGTCGACTCGGCCCACCCGGCCACGAGCTCGCCGACGGCCGAACCGCCGGTCGAGGACGCCGACGCGGCCGACTGGATGGAGGCCTCCGACACGGTGAGCTCCTTCACCGTGCCCGCCCCGGCATCCGGCAAGCAGGACAACGACGGCTTTCTCGCGCCGCTCAAGCCCCTGCCGCGCCAGGAGCCCGGCGACAGCGCTCCGGGGGACTTCACCGAACCGCACATCCGCACCCCGTTCGCGGCGCCCGCGCACGAGCCGTCCCGCGGCCTGTTCGAGCAACCCCAGCGCCAGGCGGAGTCCTCCGATCCCGCCCCTTCGTCCACCTCGTCCGCCGGGACCGCCGACCCTGAGCCGGCCACGCCGGCCTCCTCGGACACCCAGCGGTTCACCTTCGGCAGCGACGAGTTCGGCGGCACCGACCCCGGCCGGTTCTCCTTCGGCGGTGGCTTCGGCAGTGAGGGCTTCGGCGGTGGTCAGGACCGCGCGCAGTCCACCCCGGGTGGCACGGCCTTCTCCTTCGGCAGCGGAGACTTCTCCGTGGAGAGCACCGGGACCGACCGGCCCGCAGCCGAGACCGCCGCCGACCGCTTCACCTTCGGTTCGGTGGAAACCGACAGGTTCCCCACCGGTGGCGAATCCACGGCGGCACCGGCGGCGAAGGAGTCACCCGAGCGCTTCGAGCCCGCTCCGGCTCCCGCCCCGCCGTCCTCCCGCGAGCCCGAGCTTTTCCAGGCCCCCGAGTCCTTCGGCGCCGACAGGCCGGAGCCGGCCGCGTCGCCGTCACCCTCACCGGAACGTTCCTCCCCTTCCACTTTCTCCGCCTTCTCGGACTCCTCCTCCGGTCAGGAGCGCACGGAACGGGAGAACTTCTTCGCGCCCGGCCGGGAGAGCGGCTCACCCCAGGAACGCACCGACCCCTTCGTGCCAGGTGCCGCCTCCGGGCGGGAGGCCGCCTCAGCCCAGGAGCGGATGGAACGGGAGAACCCCTTCGCACCCGGCAGGGACGCGGCCGAACCGGTTCGGGAGCCGTACCAGGCACGCCGCCGTCAGACGGCTCCGGCGGCCGCCTTCGGCACGCCGGCCAGGCAGCACCCTCCGGGCACGGCCCCCCGGCCGTCGGCCGACAGCCTGGATCCGGAGTCGCTGCTCCGCGGGCGTCGCAACGCGCCCGCCGGGGGCTGGCGGAAGCTGGTCTACAAGGCGTCCGCAGGACTGATCAAGCCGGGCGAGTCCCCCGAGGTCCGCCGCCGTCGCGAGCTGGTCGGTCGCGCGCGTACCCCGGTGGCCACCGGCCACCACCGCGTCGCCGTGCTCAGCCTCAAGGGCGGTGTCGGCAAGACCACCACCACGGTCGGCCTCGGCGCCACCCTCGCCCAGGTACGCGGAGACCGGGTCATCGCGGTCGACGCCAACCCCGACCGGGGCACCCTGTCGGACAAGGTCGAGCTCGAAACCTCCGCGACGGTTCGCGACCTGCTCAACGAGCGCCAGCAGATCAAGAGGTACGTCGACATCAGGGCCTTCACCTCGCAGGCCCCTTCACGCCTGGAGATCCTCGCCTCCGATCGTGACCCGTCGGTGTCCGAGGCGTTCAGTGCGTCCGACTACCAGTCGGTCGCCCAGGTCCTGGAGAACTTCTACTCGATCTGCATCACCGACTGCGGCACCGGCCTGCTCCACTCGGCGATGTCCGGCGTGCTCGGCCTGGCCGACCAGCTCGTCCTGGTCAGCTCCCCCTCCGTGGACGGCGCCCGCGCCGCCTCGGCGACCCTGGACTGGCTGGAGGCCCACCACTACGAGGAGCTGGTCCGCTCCGCCACCGTGGTGCTGTGCAGCGTCCGCCCGAGGTCGAAGTCGACCGTCGACCTCGACCGCCTGGAAGCCCACTTCGCGGCCCGCTGCCGCGCGGTCATCCGGGTCCCCTACGACACGCATCTGGAGGAAGGCGCGGAGATCGACCTGGAGCGGCTCCAGCCCGCCACCCGCGAGTCCTACCTCCGCCTGGCCGCCTCGGTCGGCGACGGCTTCGCCGGTCCCCAACCCTGACCCGCCGGCCCGGCAGGCTTTGTTGTTCGGCGCCTGCCGGGTCTCGGGCACGTCCGGGCCAATGAGAGACTAGTGTGCAATCTGACACGTTCTTGGGACGTGTCACCAGGAGAGCTCGCCTAGTGGACGATGGCGGCGGTCTTGAAAACCGCTAGGCCGGGTGACCGGTCTCGTGGGTTCGAATCCCACGCTCTCCGCTGAGCTTGTGAAACGGCGTCTGACCAGGCACTTCGCCTTGGTGAGGCGCCGTTGATCGTTTCCGGGATGTGCAGCCGTATGCCGCTCTGAGCCGCCGCATGTCGCTGGTCGTGGGATATCTGTGGGATGGAACCGGCCACGTTTGCCCAGCTCAGCCAGGCAAAAAGAGAGGGCCCCGGGATGACCGAGACCCTCTCACCGTAACCGGTGGGCTCACGCCGCCAGCGCATCCTCAATCCTCTGGTTGGCGATCTCCGCGCCCCCGTCGATGCACTTGGCGTAGACCTTGAGCAGCACGTCCACCCCGTGCCCCGCTCGCTCTGCCACGTCAGGGGCCGCTACCCCGGCATTGAGCCACAGGGACACCGCCGCGTGCCGCAGGTCGTACGGCCGAGCAGCCAAGGGGGAGATCTGCTGCTCGGGAGTCAGGGCGAAGGCCCGCGCCGCCTTCCACACCTCGCAGTAGGTCCCGATGGAGATCACGCCACCACGAGAGCTACGGAACATCCGGCCGTCCTCGTGGATGCCGAACTCTTGGATGTGCTCCCGCAGGATGGCCACCAGCTCAGGCGGGATCGGAACGGGACGGCCCTCGTCCTCGGCCCGGTGCTTCAGGCCTCGATCGTCGTGAGCCTCACCGCTGTCGGTCCACTTCTTGTTCGTCTGCGGCTTGGACTTGGCCAGGATGAGCCGCCCCCAGCCCGTTGCGGGAAGGTGGCAGTCCTGCTTACGGAGCCCGAGCGCTTCGGCCGGGCGGAGACCGGCGAAGTACAGGCAGGCGAAGAAGCCCCGCAGGTGCCGGCCACGATCGAGACGGCTCACGTAGGTCACTGCGGTGAGCAGTTCCCGAGCCTGGACCGGGTTGACCACCACACGCCGGTCCACGACCTCCCGGACCTTCGGAGGCTTCCACGCCTTCACCTTGTCGATCGGGTTGGAGGGCAACCCCTCCAGGTCCACCGCGTACTGAAGCGCGTTGTAGAAGACCGGCCGCTTACGGGCGATCGTGGTAGCCGCAGCAGCTCCACCGTCGAGCCGGAGCGTCAACGCGTCCAAGCCGAGCCGCACGTTCCGGACTGAACCGCGCCGAGTCTCCATGAAACCCGGCGCGGTTCAGCCGGGCATGCGGCCTGGGGGCCGGTCCCGGCCGCCGGCAGCTCGGGCCGCGTCCACGCGGGTCGCACACCCACCCCAGAGATCCCGCAATCCCTACACACCCGGATCGGCCAAAAGCACCACCCGGTCAATCTCCACATCGAACCCCAGGAGCGGAGGACCATCAGATCCCTCCGAGCACATCAGCACGGACTTCCTGAGTCGCCGCCCGATGACCCTGAAGAAATAGAACAGGACATCCAAGCGCTCCTGCCCCTGCAACTCCCTCAGGTCGACATCGAAGTCAATTGACTCGGCCTGATACGCGCGAAAGATCGCTTCAATCTCGGGCACCGGCCGCACCCGCAATTGGGCTGAGCCGGCTCCCATCGCGATCATCTGAACGGCGGTGGGAAGCTCTGTAGGCCCGTCGTACAGCTCGTAGGCGTACTGCCAGCCTTGAGACTGAATGAGATCAAGAAGGGTCTGCCAGTCCTCAACGCTCGTTCCTTCAATCACCACATCGGGCAACGCCCCATTGAACTCCAGATCGAAGAAGAGCTTTACGTCATCCCACAACAGGTCAGGCATGGCACCCATCTTCTCTGCGGGACCTACCTGCGACTAACCATTAACGAACGCACCTCCGGTGGGGGCGCTCCGGCTCCGGGATGATCGCCGTATTACACACGCAGGGCCGTAGATGGCTGAGGTGGAAGCCTGATCACCCGCCCGCTATCGACCCGGGACAAGCCGAGCAGACCAAGACCACCGGGTCCAGGTCGTTCGTCCGTGGGGCGCTGCACCTGGACCCGGTGGCCTTGGCCCGCTTCCCCTTCGGGCGGGTCGACGGCATACGGGGTGATCAGGCAGGCCGCTGCGCGCAAGGCACAATTGGCCCGTGCCTCGCTTCGATTCCGCCGGAGCCGACCTTGTACCTGGACAGAGGGTACGAGTCCGGGTGACCAGTCAGCAGCCGTGGGGCGTCATCGTGACGATCATCGGTCATGAGGACATCGGCGCCTCGATCGACGGGGCAGCAATCGATAGTGCCTCCGGCCGCGATCGGGCATGGCTAGTGCTGTGACCGGAAACCTTCACCGGTCTCGCGTGTAGCCGCTGGCGTCGGTTGGATGTGTCCTACACGTCCGGCTGGCGCGAGGAGGCGCGGTGGGAGAACCGGTCCGAGTACGAAGACTGATGGACG
>NZ_JBEXUE010000472.1:0-7720 GCF_040614275.1 Streptosporangium sp. NPDC006013 | reverse complement strand
GAGGCAGGTGGGATGCACGCGCGGGGTGTGGTTGACGCTCAGCCCGCTGGGCGCCGACGCACTGCTGGGGCTCCCGGCGTCGGCGCTGGCCGGGCACATCGTGGATCTCGCCGACGTCGTCCCGGCGATGGCGGACCTGCCGGAGCGGCTTGCGGCCTGCCGGACATGGCCGCAGCGTCGCGCCCTCGTCACGCAGTCCCTGCTCACCGGCCTCGGCCGGCACGGCGAGCGCGCCAACCACCACGAACTGCGATCCGCGATCGCAGCCTTGTCCGGGACCACCCGGGTGCAGGAGGCCGCTTACCGGCTCGGGTGCTCCCGGCGGCACCTGAGCAGTCTGGTTCGAGCCGAGTTCGGGGTGACGCCGAAGGAGTACCAGCGGCTCGTCCGCTTCGAGACTGCCCGGGGCCGGCTCGTGGACGCCGCTCGTTCCAGGGGGGTCGGTCTGGCGGCGGTCGCCGCCGCGTCGGGATTCGCCGATCAGGCGCACCTCACCCGGGAGTGGCGGGCCATGGCCGGATGTACGCCCACTGAGTGGCTACGCGCCGAAGGCCTGGCCGTGCAGGGGCCGTCGGTCGGCGACCGGTAGCCAAGCGAAGAGCGCGCGTTCAGGTGACACCCCATCCGGGTGCGGTTCGTTCCCAGATGTTCAAGACCCCGTCGGCACCAGGCCCAACGATGGGTCCATGACACCGAACACACACATTTGCCCTCGTCTTATCGTGCCCGACCCAGACCGTGCGTCGGCGTTCTACCAGGACGCCCTTGGCGCCGAGGAAGTGTTCCGTGCTCCCCTGAGCGACGACGGCCGACCCAGCGTCGTTCATCACCGCATCGGTGGTTCGTCCTTCCGGGTCTCCCCGGCCGTCTCCTCGTGGGGGTGGCTCTCACCTGGTGACCTCGGCGGCTCCGCGGTCCTCCTCGAGATCGAGGTCGACGCCCCGGACGTGGTCGGCGAACGCATGATCGCCCACGGCGCCGAAGTGGTCGTGCCGATCGAGAACCGTTCCTACGGCAAGCGTTCGGGCCGCGTCCGTGACCCGTTCGGCCACCTGTGGATCATCACTGGTGGGCTTCGCTGAGGGTGGGCCGGGCGTAGGAGGTGGGCACCCGGTCCAGGCCCGACCCGACCCTGCCGCGGAACTCTCGGTGGTGCCGTCCATCAGCGGTTCCGCGGCCGGGATGTGAAATAACCGCTGTGTTCGTTGAGTGGTTGAGCGTGGCCATAGCCGCAGGACCTGGGCTTACTTACTGGGATCCATGGCTCTTTCGAGATTGATGAGATTTCAGAAATTCTGAAGGTTTGTCGTCCTCGTCGTTCGTCTTGCAGGGATGGCGAAGGACGAGGAGACCGAGGCGGCCTGAGCCGTCCGGCCCTGGCCGGCGGCCTGCCGAATGGGCCGATCTCCAGAAGGGCTGAGATTCGTCATCGGGCCGGCCTTCGTTCTGGTCACGCTGTCCCACCCTGCGGACGAGTGCGGCTCAACGTACGGGGCGCGGCCTGAAAGTCACAGCCGCGGACGCCGTGACTTTCAGGATCAGCAAGTCAGGCCGTGAGGGCAGCCGCCGCTTCCCGGTAGATGACGCTCGGGTCCTCGGACAGCCACGCCTTCACCTGGCGGCTCCAGGCGTCGGCGAGTACCTCGGACCGATGCGCCTCGATGCCGTCCAGGGCCGCCGCAACGATCACCTCGGGGGCGCTCTTGTCGCCGTTGTACCAGGCCATCATGTCGGTGTCCGCGGCGCCCAAGTGCAGTCCCGTCACCAGAGTGCGCTGATGGGCCAGCTCCAGGCGGACGCTGTTGGTGAGCGCCCACTCGGCGGCCTTGGCCGCGTGGTAGGCGCCCGCGCCGTCGTAAGCGAGCCACGAGATCGCCGACAGCACGTTGAGGATCGCGCCGTCGGCCAGCTGGGGCGCGAAGGCACGGATCACGTTGAGGGTGCCGTAGAAATGGGTGTCCATCTCGCGGCGGATCGTGTCCAGGTCCCCGGCGACCAGGTTCGCGCCGGTGGAGATGCCCGCGTTGTTAATGACGATCTTGACATCGAGTGCCGCTGCCGCGGCGGCGGCGATCGATGCCGGATCGGTGATGTCGAGGCGCAGCGGGACGACCCCGGGCACGTCGATGAGGTCCGGGCGGCGGGCAGTAGCGTACACCCTGCCGGCACCGCGATCGAGAAGAGAAAGGACGAACTGCTGGCCCAGGCCGCGGTTGGCGCCGGTGACCAGCACGTGTGCTCCGTTGATCTGCATGCCGGATAGGCTAAAACCTGACGTTGACGTCAGAGGCAAGCCTTGTGATGGAGGTCACGGTGCGTATCGGCGAGTTGGCGGCGCGGTCGAGCGTCAGCGTGCGAGCCTTGCGCTACTACGAGGAGCAGGGGCTGCTGGAGGCGAACCGGAGCGACTCCGGGCAGCGCCACTATCCCGAATCGGCGGTCGATCGGGTTCAGCTGATCCAGATGCTCTACGCGGCCGGTTTGTCCAGCCGGACCATCGCCAAGCTGCTGCCCTGCGTCGAGGCCAAGGTCAGCACTCCGGAGTCAAGGGCCCGGCTGTCCGCCGAGCGCGATCGCATCGACGCCCAGATCGCCGGGTTGACCCGTACCCGTGACCGCCTCGACGCGGTCATCGCCTCGTGCGGACGCCCATGACAGCGGCTGCACGTGGATCGCGGACCGGGACGTCGCCGCGCAGGCGAGCCACTTCGCGACGCCGGGATCGCGACGGCCAGGTCGGGCTCCATCCTAAATTGACGGGCACGATCTTCAGGGCATCGGTGCCGGGTGCCGTCCAGGCGACACGCCCGAGGGATATCGGTCCAAAGCCGCATCCCGAAGACTCCCTGCACAGCGACCTGCAGGGCAGCCGTGCGGGGAGGGGATCACCGGCGCCCATGCTCCTTCATGGCTGGGGTAGGGCGAAGGGCCGGCGCATGGCCAAATCACGGTGGTGGCGTCGTGCCATCCCGTGTCTGGCGGGAGCTATCCGGTACGAGTGGTAGGAGGATTTCATAGAGGTCGCGAAGCTGGTCGGCGTCGACCGGGGGAAAGACGACAGTTGCTCCAACCGCAAGCAGGTAGGGCAACAGGGCCGCCGTCCGGGCCTCCTCGTCGCTGGCGACGGCTGGTCGCCACACCCGCTGGAGTGCAGACAGTCTGGCCTCGTCAAGGCGAGTCTGCACGGCACGCACATCCGCATCCCATGTCGCCCATGCCCTCAATGCGATATCGATTTCTGGACGATAGAGTCCTGCGCCGCCAGGGCGAACGAGTTTCGTCAGCCGTGCGAGGATCACACGGGCTCCGGCCGATTCCCCGACGTCGGCAATTGCATTCTCGAGCGTTTCGATCGACAGGTGCTCGAGATGGGCGAGAAGTGCTTTCTTGTATCCCTCGGCGCCATCGAAGTGATGGTGGAACGACCCTTTCGACAGGTTAAGTCGAGCGGCGATCCGGTCGATTCGAATCCCTGCTGCACCTTCTTCTGCGAGGACCTTCAAGCCTTCGTTCAGCCACCGCTCGCGTGCCGTGCTCATCCGGCAAACGTACCACCAGGTATGGAGCGGTCCGCGCTCGCCGAGGCGCATGCAAGCTTCATGTCATGAAGCTGTAGAAGCCGACTGCGATGCAGATCAGCAGCATGGCGGTGGCGTTGAGGAAGAGGTTACGGCCGAAGTCTCGGGCCGCGATGTGCATCGCGATGGCGACCATGAAATAGAGGACGAGCGCAGCACAGGTCGCAGCGCCGAGATAGGGAAGCCAGATGCCCAGGATCAGACCGGCCGCGGCGGCGAACTTCAGCGGCGGCATGATCCACCAGTAACGTCGCGGCCAGTTCACGTTTTCGAAGCACTGGGCGATGAACGGAACGGGCTTGATGCACATGACGGCGTCACCGGCCTGGATGATCGCCAGGACGACAACCGGCCAAACCGGATCGGGCAATGCTGACATATCTCTCCTCGGGCAATGAGTTGATCACGATGCATTCGGACCATACTATACCGTATGGTACGGTTGTTTTATGAGGACCAGCCTTGCCGGAGCCAGACGTGAGCGATCTTGTCCTCAGCGGCCATCTCGCGGCCGACCGGGCATCCGAAAAAGGGGTCTCTAATGCGAAGAAAGCCACGGGCTGCAGGAGTTGCCGCAGGCCTCGCTGGTGCAATCCCTACCGGGACCAGCGTGCAGGAGTACGCCCCGCACGCGATCGTCAAGTCGGTGATGGACGTGGTGGCTCCGAGCTCGTTCCTGGTGGTGTCGCATGCGCTCGCCGATGCGCGCGGCTGACGGGCGGCACGCCTCAGGCCGGGACATGCGCACCGCTCTCACGCGGCCTGAGCACCAACATTTCGGAACGGACACATTCTCCCCCATGCCTAATCGGATCCTGGCCCTGAGCGCCGTACTCACGTTGGCAGCGGCCGGGTGCGGGGTGCTGCCGATAAAGGAAGCCGCGCCCCCGCCCGCCACCACCGCGCCGACGTCGAGTGCCCCGGCCACCAGCGCTCCGCCCGCCACCGCCACGGCATCAGGTCAAGACACCCGGCCGGCCCTGGCCGAAACCCGCAGTACCATGACCGAGAATCTCAAGGTCGAGGTCGTCGGCCTCAATAGCGTCAAGGGCAAGCACCTCATCGCCCAGATCCGTCTGTCCAACACCGGCACCGAGAAGCACCTGTCCTGGGCCGGCGAGATGGGCGACCGGACCCGCCCCCTTGGCGAGATCAAGTGGGCCTCCGGCATCGGCGTCCTCGACGCGCAGGCCCGCACCTGGATCCTGCCGTACAAACCCGCCGGCTCCCCGTGCCTCTGCAGCGACCTCGACCGCGACGGCCTCGGCCGCTTCATCGACCCTGGCCAGTCGATCACCGTCTACGCGGTGCTGCCCGCACCGGCGGGCAACCCTGCGACGACCACCGTCGTCACCCCCGTGGGCCCGCCGATGCTCGACGTGCCCATCAGCGACGAAGCTCCGACCGGCGACTTTCCCGACCCCGATGCCGAGCCCGTCACCCCGGTCACCCGCCGCCTCATCCTCCCCTCCGAGTCCCTGGACAAATCCGAGGAGACCGCCGACGACGGCAAGGACCTGCGGGTCAACCTCTCCTCCGATGTGCTGTTCGCGGTGGACAAGGCCACCCTCACCCCCAATGCCAAGACGATCATGGCCCGCACGGCCAAGCTCATCGACGCCTCCCCCGCCACAGTGGTGACGGTGGCGGGCCACGCCGACTCCTCCGGCAACGACGCCATCAACGACCCACTGTCGCTGCGCCGCGCCCAGGCGGTGCAGCGCACCCTGTCGGCACTGCTGTCCCGGGACGGGGTCCGCTTCCAGGCCAAGGGGTACGGCTCGCGCCGCCCGCTGTACAGCAACGACAGCGATGAGGGCAAGCGCCGCAACCGCCGCGTCACGGTGACCTTCCCCAAACCGCAGCCCGCTGCCCAGGAACCGGTGGCCACGACCTCTCCCGGCGCGACCGGCCTGACCGGCACCACCAAGGCGGACGGCCAGCCCATCGCCATGGAGGTCGCGGGCCTGCGCCGGCTGCCCGGCGGCCTCGGCCTGCTCACCTACAGGATCACCAACGAGGGGGCGGCCGAGACCTGGTTCAGGGACCTTCACCACGCCCAGGACTGGGAGGCGTACAAATACCAGGCCGCAAGCAACGTCCGCGTGACCGACGCCGCCGCCCGCCGCCAGTACCTGCCCGGCCGCCTGGAGGTCCCCACCGACGACGGCGTGGACTCCTACTGCGCATGCACCGACGTCTCCGGCGTCCGCATCAGCACCGAGAAGTTCGCACCGGGCCAGACCCGCCAGTTCTGGAACCTCTTCGCCCTGCCCGACACCGCCGGCACCCTCAAAGTCAAGATCGGCCCGTTCCGCGACCTCCAGGTCCCCATCCAGTGACGGCCGGGGGGATGCGGCGATCGGCACAACACAGTTCGACATGTAGGCCCTCCACTCGGGGCGCAGGCCGGCCAGGGCCCGCCTGCCCGCGGGAGTGGCGGGGACGACCAGGCTGCACGCGATGATCGCCGGGCAGCTCGGTGAAGCGGCCGAAGAGGCGGAGGTGGTGATCGGGATCGAGACCGATCATGGCCTGTGGGTCCAGGCGCTGGTCGCCGCCGGGTACAGGGTGCCGGCGGTCAACAGGAACAGAAGTCCGCGATGGTGCCGGTGAGGATCTCGGCCACTCGGTGCAGGGAGGCGATGTCGACCCACTCGGTGGCCGCGTGGGCACCCCCGCCGTCGACGCCGAAGAGCAGACAGGGAATGCCGGCCCGATCCAGCAGCGCACAGTCGGTCCAGAACGACTCGGCTCGCACCACAGGCGGATGGCCGAGGGCCCTTGTCGCGTGGCGCGTGAGGGTGCATACGATCGCGGCCTGCGGGTCGGCCTCGAAGGGCCGGCGACACAGACCGCGGGACAGCCGGTAGCGGAAGTCCGGGACCACGGCGGCCAGGTGGTCGAGGACCGCGGTCAGCTCCCGTTCCACGGTGTCGGCGTTCTCGCCGGGTACGGTGCGGCGCTCCAGCGTGACGCGGCAGCGCGCCGGGTAAGTGGACGGCTCCTCCCCACCCTGGATAACGGAGGCGTGCACCGTCCCCGTCCCCAGAAGCGGGTGCGCCGGCCCCTGGGCGAGGCGCTGCCCCAGCTCCTCCAGCGCGACGAGGAAGTGACCGGCCTTGACGATGGCGTCGACGCCCAGCTCAGGACGGGACCCGTGAGCCGCTCGCCCCTCGATCTCCACCTCGAACCAGGCGAAACCCTTGTGCGCGAGGGTCACTTCGAGGTGACTCGGCTCGGTGACGATCGCCGCGTCGGCGCTGAAGGAGTCGAGGACCTCTTCGGTGCCCAGACTGCCGTGCTCCTCGTCGGCGACGCAGGCGAGGACGACATCTCCCCGGAGGCGCCCCTGGGCCGTGGCGCGCGCGGCGGCGATCATCATGGCCGCGATACCGCTCTTCATGTCGAAGGCTCCGCGACCGAACATCTTTCCGTCACGGATTCGCGGTTCGAGCGGGTCGCCCTCGTAGCCGGCCAGGCCGACGGTGTCGAGATGGCCATTGAGCATCAGTGACCGTCCACCGCCGGTGCCACGAGCGATCGCGACCAGCGAGGGACGGCCGGCACGCTTCTCCAGGCGGTGCACCTCGAAGCCGCGGGTGGCCAACCATTCACCGCAGAAATCGGCGATGACCGTCTCGCCCACACCGCCGGGCACCAGTTCGGGGTTGACGGAGTCGATGGCGATGAGCCTGGCGAGGAGGGCAGCCGGGTCTGACGTATCGGGGAGCATGCGGACCTTCCACAGCACTGTCGCCTCCCTGGCACGGGAACGGGCGAGACGGTAAGGAGTGCGAGACGATCTACCTTCGAGCACCGTGCACCACTCGTTTCACCTCGTCCAGCGAAAAATTCTGAGCAGTACGCTTCGGAAGCCCCGAACGGCCGCCGGCTCGAAGCAGGGAAGGGCCTGCGTCGACATATGCGGACCAGCCCGACAGGCCAAAACAGATGAGTTCAGACATCCGGAATGGCATGCGGATTGGCCGCACTGCCCTCGGTGCACAGCAACACCACCGTCGAGGCAGGACCAAGCCCCAGCGTGGTACGGCGCTCGCCGGCGCCGTCGCCGCTACATCGGGCCCAGCGAGGGCTCGAAGGCCCGGGAGGTCATGGTCAAGCCCGACGAGCTTCCCGGC
>NZ_JBEXUE010000471.1:0-7732 GCF_040614275.1 Streptosporangium sp. NPDC006013 | reverse complement strand
CGTGGACAGGGACACCTCGATCGAGCGCAGACCGGCCCCGATCAGACGGGAACCCAGCTCGATCGCGGCCCCGGCGTCGGATGCCCGGATGATGCCGATCACCCGGTCGGAGACGACGCGCTCGACGAGGCGCCAGCGGAACTCGGTCATGGTGCGGGACCTCGGTTTCCCAGAACAGGATGGACGAAAACGGATGAAGGAGTCCGGGAGTCCGGGCGGCGGCCCGGACTCCATGCCAGGCGGCGGCCCGGACCGCATGCCGGGAAACGGCCCGGACCGTGTCTCAGGGGATGACCCGGACCGCGTGTCCGGAGGCGGCCCGGAACACGTGTCAGGAGGTGACCCGGACCGTGGTCGTCCTGGCGAAGCCGTCCAGGCCGTAGCGGATGGTGACCGTCTGGCCGGGGCGGATCTGCAGGCGCCCGTCGTCCGCACGGACGTTCCCCGCCGCGCTGGGCAGCACCGCCGAGAAGTCCCGGGAGCTCTTTCCCGTCTCCCTGACGGTGAGCGTCTCGCCGTCCCCGCCAGAGGTGGTCACCCGCACCGTGCCGGTCTCCACGGCCTCCGCGTCGAGGTTGAGCGCCGCGCGCAGCCGTACGGTGAGTGGCCGGCCCGGCCGGATCGTGGCGGCGGCGTGCAGGCTCGTCCGGTCGGCGGACAGCTGGGCGAGGCTCGCGTTCCAGGCGCTGTTGAACGCCACCCATCCCTCGGTGTAGCCGAGGTCGGCGTCCGGGGCGTAGGGGTAGCTCGCCTCCTTGGGCGAACCGTCCAGCACGCCGCGGACCTCCTCCAGCTCACCCGCGCCCTGGCCGGGCGGGTACTCCTTGGGCCAGCCGTGCTCGACGCCCTCGAAACCCTCCGCGCCGGCGGCGTCGTGCGAGAAGTGCGCGTCCGCCGGGTTGCGGCCGAAGACGGCGTCGATCTGCGAGGCGGCGATCCTGCGCAGTGCCCTCGCGGTCGCGGCGTCGTCGATCACGCCCGCCGCGGCGAGGGCGGCGGCCGGCAGGCCGGCGACGTTGCCCGGTTCATTGAACTCGGGGATGATCCACAGGCTCTCGGAGTACTTGCGGAAGTCCCACATGTTGGCCGATCGGGCGATCGCCACGTCGGCCCACTGCCGGATCTTCGCCGCCAGGCCGGGTGGTGCCGCTTCCGGGTGGTTGCGCAGAAGGTAGGCGAGTGACGTCACGGTCACGTGCTCGCTCATCCGCTGCCCCTTGGTGGTGCCGGGGGTGTTCCAGTCGAGGGCGTCGACGATCCACCTCGCCTGCGCGGTGGCCGAGGCGAGGTAGCGGTCCGGGTCGGGGAGCCCGTCGCGCTTGGCGACCTCGTACATCAACAGGTTCGGCACGATCGAGTGGCCGGGCGGGAACTGGCCCTTGCCGGTCCCGACGAGAGTGTAGGTCTGGAACAGGTCGGCGGTATGCGCGATGTCGTACCAGTTCCACCGGTCGCGGGCCGGGTCGCCCCAGAGCCGTACGAGGTGATCGCGGGCCTTGACGTACTGCTCGCGCGGGATCCACCGGGAGAAGTGCGGGTAGGCGTGAACGAACCAGGCCAGCTGCTCCTTGAGCAGGTCGTGGTTGACCTGACCTTGGAGGTAGAGGTCGACGCCCCAGTTGACCAGCTTGGCGATCTCCGGCGCGTCCGGCGTAGTGGGGATCGCCAGGCCGTCGTAGCGGCCGGTGCCCGGCGTGCCGGTGAAGGCGTCCGGGTTGGCCAGGTACATGGAGATCATGCCCTGCAGGGAGAAGGAGAACTGGTGGTCGTCCCGCCAGGCGACGCCGGTGTTGCCCCGGTTGCAGTGGTTGCCTCTGGGGTCGGTGAAGACGAGCTTGGTGGCGTCGCCGTGCGCGCAGCGGCTCCCCACCATGAAGTCGATCGCCCGCCGCAGTGAGACCCGGTAGGTCCAGTTCGCCCCCACCCCGAACGGGTGCGAGGTGCCGGTCCCGGCGGCGCCGCTGACAGTGATCACGTACGGGCCGGCCGAGACGGGGTCGAAGGCGGTGAAGTCACCGGCACCGCCGGTGACCGTGCCGCGGAACAGCACGGTGGAGGAGCCCTCGCGCGTGACGGTGAACGGGCTGCCGTCCTCGGCGCGCGGCGCGGTGAACCGCTTGGACCCGCCCAGGTCGTAGCCGCTCTGGTTGACGAGTACGTCCTGGCCCGGCCTGGTCGAGCGCAGCCGGACCGCGTCGGCCCGGGTCACCTTGCCCGAGGTGCGGGCGGTCACGGTGACGGTGAGTGGCGCGCCCGCGGCGAGCCGCACGGTGCCGAGGGTGTGCCAGGCGTCGCCCACCGCGGCCTGGTTCACCGTGAGCGGGGTGCCGCCGTCCCAGGCGTAGGTGGTGGCGGGATCGTTGACGTCGGAGGAGAAGGGGATCCAGACGCCGAGGGTGTACTCGTCCTCGGCGGGGGCGGTGAGGGTCCAGGTCGCGCCGGCGCCCACCTCGCGGGTGAAGCGGGTGGTGCCGCCCAGGTAGCCGGTGCGCTGGGCCTGGGTCCAGGTCCCGGTTTCCCGGTAGCCGGGGTCACGGGTGGTGGAGACGGTCTCGACGGCGCCGGGGGCGGCCGAGGCGGAGGGAGCGGCGGTGGCGATGAGAAGCAGCGCGAGCGTGCCGGTCAGCACGCGTGCGAGCATGGTCATGAAGCACCTCTGTCGTGATGGGCAGGAGGGTGTTCGGGGCCGCCCGGCGGGCCCGGGGTTCCCCCGCGGAATGGCAGTTCCACGGGCAGGTGCCCCCTGCCGGGCGGTCCGCGCCTGTCACTTCTGCAGGGACTTGGCCGTCTCGGCCGCCGTGGCCAGCGCGTCCTTGGCCGATGACCGCCCGACGAGCACGGCCTGCACCTGCTCGGCGATCGCCGTCTCGATCTGGCCGTAGCCCGCGTAGCGCCAGAACGGGTTCGCGCTCGCCGTCTTGGTGATCTTCTCCGTCCACTCGGTGGTGAAGGTGTCCCCGCTGACCTTGGGGTCGGCGAGTCCGGCCGTGGTCGTGGGGGGCATCTTCACCTTCTCGAAGAACGCGGCCGTGGTCGGGACGTCGGAGGTGGTGTGCAGTGCGAAGTCCGCCGCCGCCTGTGAACCCTCGCCCTCCACCACGACGATCACGTGGCCCCACAGCAGCGCCTGCGGAGTGTCTGTGGCCTTAAGCACCGGCCGGGCCAGCGGCGTCATCTTCTCCGTCAGGGACTTGTCGGAGGACTGGCCCGCCACCACGCTCCTGGCGATGATCGCGTCGTCGTAGAAGGCGGCCTTGCCCTGGGAGAACAGCGCCCGCGCGTCGAAGCGGTCGACATCGGGAGCGATGAGCTTGCCGTCGTAGAGTTTCTTGTACCACTCGACGGCCGCCACCGACCCGTCGTCGCCGATGGTGATCGTTTCGCCCTCCAGCAGCGGGCTGCCGAACGTCCGCATCCACGGCAGGATGTCTTTCAGCTGCGCGGCCTTGGTCGCCGCCGCGTACGGCACGACGCCGCCGCCGAGCGCCCTCACCTTGCGCAGCGCCTCCTCGAACTCCTCGACGGTGACGGGCATCTTCCCGACCCCGGCCTTCTCCAGGATCTCGGTGTTGGCGATCAGCCCGATGGAGCCGGTCGTCCACGGCAGTCCGTACTGCCTGCCGCCCAGCTGGCCACTCCTGAGCGCCGTCTCGGTGTAGCCGCCTCTGGACGCCTGGGAGCCCAGGTCGGTCAGGCGGCCCATCGCGCCGAGCGCGCCGAGCCAGGCGACGTCCAGCTGGATCGCCCCGGTCAGCCGGCCGCCGCGCAGCTTCAGCGTGATCTGGTTGAGGTACTCGTTGTAGGGGAACGACGCGGCCTTGATCGTGACCTTGTTCGCCGCGCTGTAGGCGTCCAGGATCGACTGGACCGCGCTCTTCTGGGCCTCCTCGTTCAGCGACCAGGAGGTGAAGGAGAAGGTCTTCGCGGCGGCGTCCCCGCCGGAGGCCGGTGCGCCGCCCGAGGCGTCGGGGGCGCAGGCGGCCAGGGCCGAGGCGCCCGCCGTCAGGCCGAGCAGGCGCAGTGCGTCGCGGCGGCTGAGGGTGTTCATGGGTGTTTGGCTCCTTGTGGGGTGGGGGGTCAGCCCTTGACCGCACCCGCCGTCAGCCCGCCGACCAGATATCGCTGCAGGAACATGAACGCGGCGATCACCGGGAGCGAGACGACGAGGGAGGCGGCCATCAGGTCAGGCCAGGCGGTTTGGAACTCCCCGAGATAGGTGTGCACCAGGCCGGGCGGCAGGGTCTGCCGCTCGGGGTCGGTGAGCGTGAGGGCGAAGATGAAGTCGTTCCAGGCGCGGACGAAGGCGAAGAGCCCCGCGGCGACCAGGCCGGGGCCCGCCAGCGGCAGCACCACGGTGTGCAGGATCCGCCAGCGCGACGCCCCGTCGATGGAGGCGGCCTCCATCAGCGAGTCGGGCACCGTGTCGAAGATCCCCTTGAGCATCCAGACGCAGAGCGGCAGTGTGAAGGTGGTGAACGACAGCACCAGCGCGGTGTAGCCGCCCAGCAGCCCGGTGGCGCTGAACACCGCGTACAGCGTGATCAGTAGCACCGCCTGCGGGAACATCTGCGAGGCCAGCACCAGGTGCATCAGCGAGCGGCGGCCCCGGTAGCGGAACTTGGAGAACGCGTACGCCATGTAGGCCGAGACGACCACGCTGAGCACGGCCGTGACGATCGAGACGATCACGCTGTTGAGCAGGTAGCGGAACAGTTGCTCGTTCTCCGCCAGGCGGGCGAAGTGGTCGAAGGTGATCTCGGCGGGGACCAGCGACGGCGGGAAGGAGAAGGCCCTGTCGTCCGGGGTGAAGGCGGTGGCGACCAGCCAGTAGACCGGCAGCAGGCCGAACAGGCCGATGACGGTCACCGCCGTCCAGGCTGCGACGCGCGAGCGCGTCCGGTCGGGCCTGCGGCGCCGCGCGCCGGCGTTCTCGCGGGGCATCGAGGTGGACCTCGGCAGCGTGACGCTCATGTGTTCTCCTCGCCCGGCGGTGCGGGGTCGACGTCCGCGGACGCGCTGTGCTCGCCGGCTCGCCCGCTCACGAGCCGTTCCTCGTCTCGCGGCGCAGGTAGACGGCCACGAGCACGAGCAACAGCAGCATCCACAGGCCGCCCAGTGCGGTCGCGCGGCCCAGGTCGAAGCCCTTGAACGCGGTGTCGTAGACGGCGACGGCGAAGGTCTTGGTGGCACCGGCGGGGCCGCCGCCGGTGAGTACGTAGACGGTGTCGAAGTGCTGGAAGTTCCAGATGAACTCCAGCAGGAGCACGATCCCGGCGATGCCCTTCATATGCGGCGCGGTCACCGAACGAAACCTGCGAATCGCGCCCGCGCCGTCGACCGAGGCGGCCTCGTGCAGTTCTTTGGGCATCGTCTGGAGTCCGGCGAGCAGCATCACCATCATCCAGGGGAAGCTGGCCCAGGTCTTGGTGACGATGACCGCGACCATGGCCGTGACCGGTTCGCCCAGCCAGCTGACACTCTCGTCGATCAGCCCGATCCGCATGAGCACCGCGTTGAGCACGCCGTAGTTCGCGTTGAAGATCCATAACCAGAGGAAGGAGACGACGACGCCGGGGATGACCCAGGGGAACAGGAACACGCTCCGGAGGAAGCCGCTCGCCCCGATGCCGGAGTTGAGGGCCAGAGCCAGCGCGTAGCCGATCACGAACGGCGCGATCGTGGCGCCCACGGTGAACACCAGGGTGTTGCGCAGCACCGGCCAGAAGTCCCCGCCGAGCAGGTCGGCGAAGTTGGCCAGGCCCACGAACATGCGTCCGGGGCGCACCAGGCTCTGCTCGAAGAAACCCGTGGCCAGCGCGGACACCAGCGGGTAGACGATGATCGCGGCGAACAGGGCGAGCCCGGGAAGCATGAGCAGCCAGGCGAACTGCCCGTTGGAGAGCCCGCGCCCGCCCGCATCGCGCCCTTTCACGCCGTACCCGCCCTCGGCGCTCACGAGGCGTTCACCGCGAACGCGTTCACCGGGCCGACGTAGCCGAGCCCGATGCTGATCGAGTCGGCGGTCTCGATGACCGTGCGGGCCAACTCGGCCTCCCGGGTGGCCAGGTCGATGGCCGACAGCGGCCCGGAGATGGAGATCGCGGCCACCACCGTGCCCGACCCGTCGCGGATCGGCGCCGCGACGCAGGCCCTGCCGAAGGCCAGCTCCTCGACCTCGGTGGCGTAGCCGCGACTGAGGGTGGTCGCCAGCTCGGAGTCCAGGCGCGCGTGGGTGGTGACGGTGTGCGCGGTGAACGGCTGCATCGTCTCCTCCGGCAGCAGCGCCCGCCGCTCCTCGCCGTTCAGGCCGAGCAGCAGGCACTTGCCGATGCCGGTGGCGTACAGCGGCTTGCGCTGGCCGGTGAGCACGAACGAGCGCGGCGCCAGCCGGCCCTCGAAGTTCAGCAGGTAGAACAGCGAGTCGCCCTGCCGGATCGCGACGTTCGCGCCCAGGCCGAGCGAGGAGGCGAGTTCCTGGGCTACCTGGCGGGCCTCGCGGTGCACCGGGTTCTGGTTGAGCGCGACCCCGCCGAGGGTGATCGGAGCCGTGCCCAGCCGGTAGAGGCCGCTGATCGGGTCGCGCTCGACGAACTCCAGCGTCTCCAGCGTGGCCAGCAGGCGCGAGGCCGTGGACGTGCCCAGCCCGGTGGCCTTGGCCACGTCGGACACGCGCAGCTCGGGCCGGCCGGTCAGGAACGCCCGCAGGACCGAGATCGCCCGTTCCACGCTCTGGTTGTTGCTCTGATCGGAAGCCACCCTGTCTCCATTGCAATTGATTTGCGATATGTGGGATGGTTACGCACATGTTGCAAGGCCGTCAACCCCCTGTGAATGCCAAAATCACCGAGGTCGTCGCCCATCCCGTTAGGGTCAGCCACCGGGAGGCCTATCTGGGTGCCTCGCCGATCGCCTCACCCGGGACCTCCGCGCCGGACGGCGGCTACTTTCTCCGCCCGCCCTGGCGCAGCCTCTATTCGGGCCGTTTCGAGACCCTGCTGGTCAGCGTCACCTGCGACGACGGCACCGTCGGCTGGGGCGAGGCGCTGGCGCCCGTCGCGCCCGAGGTACCCGCGGCGATCGTCGAGCGGCTGCTCGCCCCCGTCCTGGTCGGCGAGGACCCCACCAGGATCCGCCCGCTCTGGGACCGGCTCACCGGCCTCATGCGCGAGCGCGGCCACCTGGTCGGTCACCAGGCCGACGCGCTCGCCGCCGTCGATATCGCCCTGTGGGACCTGACCGGGCGCCTCACCGGCCGCTCCGTCGCCGAGCTGATCGGCGGCGCCTTCCGCGAGACCGTCCCGGTCTACGTCAGTGGCCTGCCCAGGCCCACCGACGGCGAGCGCGCCGAGCTGGCCCGTGAGTGGGCGGCGAGGGGCGCCACGACGGTGAAGCTCCACCTCGGCCACGGCGTGGCGGAGGACCTGGCCACCGTCGACGCCGTCGCCACCTCGGGCCTGAAGGTGGCGGTCGACGCGCACTGGGTGTACGACGTACCGCAGGCGGTGAGGCTCGCGCGCGGGCTGGCCGAGCGCGGGGCGCTGTTCCTGGAGGCCCCGCTCGCGCCCGAGGACGTCGAGGGCCACCGCGAGCTCGCGCGTCGCGCCGAGTTGCCGATCGCGGTGGGGGAGTCGCTGCGCAACCGCTACGAGTTCGCCCACTGGCTGGGCCGCCGCGCGCTCGGCATGCTGCTGGAGGTCGCCCTCACCCTCGCCGCCAAGCACCCCACCATGGC
>NZ_JBEXUE010000470.1:0-7739 GCF_040614275.1 Streptosporangium sp. NPDC006013 | reverse complement strand
CTGCCCGACTGGAAGGCGCAGCTCTTCCACACCGACCCCAAGGGACTTCTCGGGGACATGCAGAATCGCCAGACGGTCTCCGACTTCTGGCGGGTCAACCACGGCTGACCTGGTGAGCGGGGGAAACCCCGGCACGCAGGCTGTGTGCCCGAATGTCGGCCTCACCCAGCCCGGCCCGCCCTGCCACGCCGCCGACGATGTCGGCGATCCCTGGTCCGACAGGCGGCCGCCGACGTGACCGGAGCGAAAGACCCGCCGAAACACCGCGCCGGTGGTGATCCCCTTGGCGGCGAGCAGTCCGCTCCAGTCTCGCCACAGCCGGACCGGGCAGGTTAACCGGTGGCGGCCACGGGGGATCGCGACCAGGTGGCGAGGGCGCCCTGGTCGGTTTTGGAGCGGCGGACCATCACCTCCAGGCCGCTCTCGACCTCGATTACATCCTCCAGGTTCAGCGCCTGCAGTTCGCGGGGGCTGTAATCAACCTGGACAAACGGCGTTCCGGTCCGGGTTGCTGCAACCCCACCAACAGGCCTGACGCCGGAATCGGAGATCGAGCGGGTCAGGACAGGGTCGTTTTTTCTACAGTCCCAGACAGCACACCTAGGGCAGGGTTAGGGCACCAATCCCGCTTCGTAGGCGGCGATCACCAGGTGCACCCGGCTGCGCGCGCCGAGCTTGGCCAGCAGGTGGCCGACGTGTGTTTTCATCGTACCGTGGCTGAGGTAGAGCTCGGCGCCGATCTCCTGGTTGGACAGGCCTTTGGCGATCAGGATGAGCACCTCTCGCTCGCGGTCGGTGATCTGCAGATGCCGGGGTGGGGGCACGTGGGCCACGTAGCGTTCGATGAGCCGCCGGGTGACGGCGGGCGCGAGCAGCGACTCGCCTCCGGCGATCACGTGGATGGCCTGGAGCAGGTCAGGCGGCAGGGTGTCTTTGAGCAGAAAGCCCGCGGCGCCGGAGCGCAACGCGCCGTAGACGTACTCGTCCAGGTCGAATGTGGTCACGATGAGAACCCGAACCTCCGGCTGCGCAGAGCAGATCTGGCGGGTCGCCTCGATACCGTCCATGACAGGCATGCGCACGTCCATGAGCACCACGTCGGGCCGCTCGCGGCGGGTGATCTCCACCGCCTCCTTGCCGGTGGCCGCTTCCCCGACCGCGGACAGACCTGGCGCGCTGTCGACGAGCAGCCGGAAGCCCCCTCGGACCAGCGCCTCGTCGTCGGCTACCACCACCCGCGTGGTCATTGCTCCTCCGCCGACGCCGTGCGTCCCGGCGTCATCTGGCTCTGCGTCCGGTTCGGGCGCTCAGTCGCGTCCTGTGGTGGAAGCAAGGCGTACACGCGGAAGCCGTGGAGCGGCCGGGGCCCCGCCTCGAAGGCGCCGCCGAACATGCGTACCCGCTCCCGCAACCCGGCCAGCCCGTGGCCAGACGCCCCCGGCCCACCTCCCCGCCCATCGTCGACCACCTCCACCCGTGTGCCATCCACCTCCTGCGCCACTGTCACGCGGGAGTGACCGGCCCCGGCATGCTTGATCACGTTGGTCAGCGCTTCCTGGACGATTCGGTACACGGTCAGTCCCAGCTCATGTGGTACGTCACCGGTGACGGACAGGCTCACGTGAATCCCCGCCGCCCGCGTCCGCTCGACCAGCTCGGGGAGGTCGGACAGGGTGGGGGCGGGGGCGAGCGAGGCCTCGCCGTCCTCGCGCAGGACGCCCAGTACACGCCGGGTTTCCTGCAGCGCCGATCTGGTCGTCTCGCCGATGGAGTACAGCGCCCGGGACATCACCTCCGGCCTGCCCACGTGTTCGGCGACCCCCGCCTGCACGGCGATCGTGCTGAGGCTGTGCCCCACGATGTCGTGTAGTTCCCTGGCGATGCGCAGACGTTCCTCGGCCGCCCCCGTCCTGACACGCTCTTCGGCGTGCGCGGCCAGCCGCTCGATGTAGAGTCCGCGCTCGCGCATCATCAGCCCAGCTGCCCAGAACGCCACCAGCACCCCGCCCGCCAGCAAGGCTTGCATGACCATCGTGCGGTCGATCGGAGGCTGGAGCAGCGCGATCCCCGCCACCGCAAGCGCCATCGCCAGCGCGCCGCCCGCCCACCGGCCGCCGACCAACCGCCCGACCATGTAGAGGGCCATGGGCTGAGCCAAGAGCTCCGCTCCGGTTGGAATCAGTGCTTGCATCCATAGTGCGCAAGCGGCGACCAGGCAGAACACGCTGCGCGGCCAGATTCTCCGTACGGCCAGCGGCAATGTCGTGGCCAGCGCCGAGACGACACCCACCCATCCCGTGCCGTGGTACGTCACCAACGCCACGTAGGAAAGCCCCACCCCCACCGCCCACAGGCCGTCGAGCAGCACCCAGGTCCGGCAGGGTACCCGGCTGAGCAGCGGCGGGCGGATCTCGGTCGCAGGCACATCTTGACGGTAGACCGGTGGCCCGGGTCCGCGCATCGGACCAGAGTCCGATACCGCATCGGACCTGTGGCGGACGCGGAAACCGCGCCGAACGGAGGATCGTCGAAGGCATGATCGAAATTGCCGGTCTCACCAAATACTTCGGACGCGACCAGGCCGTGGATGACCTCTCCTTCGAGGTACACCCCGGCCGGGTCACCGGCTTCCTCGGGCCCAACGGGGCGGGGAAGACGACCACGATGCGGCTGATCGTCGGGCTCGAACGCCCCACGGCGGGGCGTGCCTTGGTCGACGGCCTGCCGTACCAGAAAATCGATAAGCCCCTCACCAGGGTCGGTGCGTTGCTCGACGCGACCGCGGTGCACGGCGGGCGCCGCGCCGACCAGCACCTGCGGTGGCTGGCCGCCTCCAACAGCCTGCCGCGCGACCGGATCGCACCCCTGCTCGAGCGGGTGGGGCTGGGCGGAGTGCGCAAGCGGATCGGGGTCTACTCCCTCGGCATGAAGCAGCGGCTCGGGATCGCGGCGGCGCTGCTGGGCGACCCCCCTGTGCTGATCTTGGACGAGCCTATCAACGGGCTCGACCCCGAGGGTGTCAAGTGGACGCGGGACCTGCTCAGGTCGCTGGCCGCCGAGGGACGCACGGTCCTGGTGTCGAGTCACCTGATGTCCGAGATGGCGATCACCGCCGACCATCTGATCGTTATCGCCCGCGGGCGGCTGGTGGCCGACGTGCCCACGGCCGAGTTCATCCGGCCTGGTACGTCGCTGGAGGACGTCTATCTCGAGGCTGTGGGAGGCATGTCATGAACGTGCTGGCTGCGGAGTGGCTGAAATTCCGGACGCTGCGCTCGACCCTGTGGGCCCTCGCGGCGAGCGTTGGCTGCGCGCTGGTCCTCACCGTGTCCACGGGGGTAACGAGCCTTTCAAGGCTCGACGCCGGCCACTCCGCCGACCAGGCCGGGCTGCGGGTGTGGGCGGTGGTCTTCGTCGGGGTGATGCTCTCGGCGCTGCTGATCGGCATGCTCGGCGTGATCACGATGACGGGCGAGCACGCGTCGGGGATGATCAGCCTGACCTACACCGCCATACCGTCACGCAGAGGCGTCCTCCTGGCCAAGGTGGTGGTGCTGGCCGGTGTGGCCCTGACTGCATTCGTGCTCATCGGGGCCATCGGCTACCTGTACGGCAGGCTGGTGGCCGCCCCGTTCCATCCGTCGTTCCTGCCCACGGGCGCCTGGCAGCGAATCGGTGCGGCGGCGCTCATGCTGCTGATGACCGCTCTCGTCGGCCTGGCGCTCGGCGCCCTGCTGCGCAGCGGAGCAGTTGCGGCCGTGGTGCTGATCGCAATCGTGTTCGTGCTGCCGGTGATCCTCATGGGTATTCCCGGCGGATCGGACGTCGGTAGGTTCCTGCCGCTGGTCGCCGGGATGCAGCTTCTCGATCAGTCCCCACAGGAGTACATGCCGACGGGAGCGGCGTTCGCGGTGTTGGCGGCCTGGGCGACGGTGCCGATCGGCACCGTGCTGGCAATTACTCCCGGACCGTGGAGACATCGTGCCACCGGGCCGGAGGCACTTGAAAGTGGACGGTGATCTCTACCACGGCATGATGCCTGCTGCGGCAATCCAGGACGACCGGTGCTCGGGTCATGACGCCCACCATCTGGTCGCCCCCGCGCGACAAGCAGGCCCACGCCGACTTCGCCATGCTCCAGGCGAGCACCTGATGCGTTCGAGTAGTGGCGGGCTCCAGTGAGTGCCGTAGGCGGACTGGAGCTGGGGCAGTTGCCAGTCGTTGCCGGTCACGGTGCGGCGGCAGCGGACCTTGCCGCAGCGGCAGGCCATCGACCATGTTGCAACGCCGGTGTGGGTGGCGTAGTCGATGGTCAGTTCATCGCCGGGGTTGATGTCGTGTCGTGCGATCACGGTGGTTGCGTCGCGGTGCCAGAGGTTCGGCTCGCAGGAGTGATTGCCATAGCGAACTGGATGGGCGGGATCGAGAAGCAGGTGAACGCTCTCCTCGACGGTCAGGCTGCTGTAGGGCGGTGTGAGGGTGGTCAGGGCCTCATCGTTGATCAGCTGTCCGCCGAGCCGCATGATCACCTCGTCTTGGCGGATCTGTTCGATGGCGAACAGGCCATTGCCGTGGATCGGCGAGGGGTTGGCCTTGGCGCTTGGGGTGAGCCAGCATTCGGTTGCGTAGGCCGTGCTCATCGTGGATGTTCTCTCCTTCCGGTCGTGTGCAGTCAATCCAAGGTTCGGCGGCGGCTGGTGCTACCCGTCGGCACCCGGTGGGGGCGTCGTGGCTACCGGGGCGGCCGGGGGATGCGGAAGGATGGAGACGGCGCCCTTGGCCTCGAAGATCGCGAGGTGGATGCCTGTCGGGTCGTGGTGCCCGTGCCGACGCAGCACGGCCTCGAGGTCGGCCTCGGTGAGCCCGCAGCGGCGTAGGTCGCGCCGGTTGACATGTCCGTCACGGATCAGGATCCGTAGCGGCGGGTCGATCAGGCGGCTGGCGACCGGCAGGAACCGCAGCCTGGTGACGGCCGAGTGGGCGACGAGCAGGGCCAGCAGCGCCGCGGCTCCCGTCAGCCACGAGGCGTCGGACGCGGTGGCCGTACGCCCGACGATGGCACCGACCGCGACGGCGGCGACCCAGTCGAACGGGGCGAACTCCGCCATCGTCCGGCGCTCGGTGAGCCGGAAGGCCACCACGGCGGTCAGGAACAACGCCAGCGCCTTGACCGCGGCATAGGCGGCACGGTGCCAGTCACCGATCAGGGCGTCGCCGAGGCCGTCCAAGGCGCCTCTTCAGCCGCCGACGGCGACGGCGTACGCCCCGGCGACCGTGTGCGAGCCCAGGACGACGAGCGGGCCGATGCCCCTCCGGGCGATACGCCGCCGCAGGTGAAACGACGGCCTGGCCGCGTGGACGCGAATGAGTGGCATGGCCCGCGCGGCCAGGTAGGTGCCGACCCTTCGCGCCCGCGACGGCACGCCCTTGCCTCGCACCGGCGGGAAGAGCGAGAACAGCGTCGACACGAAGGCGCTGTCGCTGAGGAACATGCCCGGCTTCGCCGTGACAGCGCGTTTCTCGGTGGGCTGGCGATCGGTCTGTCGCCGACCGTTTCCACGCGGGTGTTCCTCCACCGCCACCTCCGGTGCCCGTGGCCCGGAGCGCCGATCCCCACTGCCGTCGGTGGCACGGAGCCTTACCCTGACCCTCTGACCTGCTGTTCTGCCGCATCCACCGGGTGTGGTAACCAGGTGGATGCGACAACGATGTTCTGGTCGCCCAACCGTACCTGCTTCGTCTGCGCCGTTTCCCGGGATCCGGGCCGTGTCTCGCAGCGGGTCGACGCCGAGCGGCGCGGGTTCGCCCGCCAAGGCGCCCCGAAGTCCTTCGCGCGCTTGTCCGCCCGGGGTGAGTGTGTCGCCGCATCGGGACGGCCGGCGCAAACCGATCACGATCGAGTCGTACCGTTCACCGGACAGCACCCGGCCCGGGAGGCTCAGGAGGAGCACGTGGTTCGGATGGTCCAGGCGGGCCGGGGGTGCCTGACGGCCTGGGAGGGCCTGGCGGTCCGGAGGAGATCTTGTCTCGTACGGAGGGGGCTCTGTCTCGTCGCAGCCGGACGGCGTAGGCGATCGCCGATCCGGCGAAGAGCACACCGGTCACCAGCAGCCATCGTCCCAGGTACGGGCTCGTGTCCAATGCCACCGCCGCCCGGTAGGTGCGCGAGGATCCCCCGAGGATGAGGGGGAACCAGACGATCAGCAGGAGTCCGGACAGACCGCCCGGTACGCGCAGGTAGTTGGTCATCGGCGGCCACCGGACGCCGGGCCGTGGTCGGGGACGCCACCGGCGCGACCGCGCGGCGACGTCGGCGAGGGAGTAGAGGGGAAACAGCACGAGGTCGTGGACGATCGCGGCGCCGACGAACCACACCAGAAATCCCACCCAGATGCCCGCGACGACGACGCGGCTGGCGGCGTAACCGGCCAGCGCGAAGCAGGCGAGCAGCGCGAGCAGATGCAACGGGTCGGCGCCGTAGCGGGTGGTCGCCCGCCGGCGCAGGTCACGGACCCGGGACCTCATGAATCCGCCGGCAGGAAGTCGAGTTGACGCACCCACTTGGTGTTGTGCACACCGGGGGCGTTCGGGACCATGATCCGAGCCGGGAATCCGTGGTTGAGGGAGAGGTCGGCGCCGTTGACCCGCAGCGCCAGCAGGGAACGGGGATCGGCCACCTGCCGGGCACTCAGCGACGCGTGGCTGAACACGCCCCCCATCTGCAGGGACCGGACGAAGACGTCGACCCCGCTCACCGCCGCTCCGGCCAGCCGCGCCAGATCGGCCAGGCGAACGCCGGTCCACGTCTGCTCGGTCGACCACCCCTCCACGCAGGCGATCGGCAGCCGGTAGGTGTACAGCGGCATCGCCAGCAGGTCGGCGCGGGACAGTCGCACCGGGTGCGGCCCGATCAGCGTGAGCTGCCACTGCGGGCCCATCCCTGCCATGTCGACGCCCACGTCGGCCGCTGTTTTGTTCACCTGGAAGTCATTCGGTCCCGGGCCGTAGACGCGCCCGTGGGGGGCCAGCAGTGCGGTGCGCCGCAGCGGCCCGTCGATGGTCTGGCCGACGGACAGGCCGAACATCAGCATCGAGCCGCCGCCGACGAAGGCGAGCAGGCCGCGCCGGGACATGGTGGGTGCCGCTGGGTCGGGGGCGACCAGACCGTCGGGATCGGGCGGTTCGGGGTGGGTGTCGGCCAGGCCGGTGCGCAGCTCGCGGCGGAAGCCGCGTGATCGCAGCGCGCTGATCATCCGCGGCAGTTTGAAGGCGACATGGACCACGAACGCCGCCAGGAAGATCCAGGCACCGTACAGGTGCGCCGGGTAGAAGGAGAACGGGAACACGTAGAAGAGCTGGATGTTGAGGATGCCGGTGACGAACTCGAACACCGCCCCGCCGACCAAGAGCAGCAGGCTGGCCCGTTCCACCGCCTCGGCCGGGGAGCGGGCGGGCGGCCAGGCGAACAGTTTGTGGATGACCGACCACAGCTTGGCCAGCAGCACCGGCACCAGCGTCAGCCCGAGGATGACGTGCACTCCCTGGGTGAGCCGGTACAGCCACACCGGATGCGTGGGCCAGTCGAAGAGGTAGAAACCCAGCAGCCCCTTGCCGGGGGTTATGTCATTGCCCGGCAGCCGGGGATTGTAAGCGGCGTACGACAGCAGCCCTGTGATCGCGAGGATGGGGATGCCGACCAGCAGCACGATGCCGAACACCGAGGTCAGCCACGGGCCGCG
>NZ_JBEXUE010000469.1:0-7744 GCF_040614275.1 Streptosporangium sp. NPDC006013 | reverse complement strand
TTGTAAGCGGCGTACGACAGCAGCCCTGTGATCGCGAGGATGGGGATGCCGACCAGCAGCACGATGCCGAACACCGAGGTCAGCCACGGGCCGCGTAGCGGGCTGCGCCAGAACTCCGGCCGGAACGGGCCGGGCGGCGGATGTTCGCGCAACCACTCGGTGAGACCTCGGCCTGGGCACATGGTTTTCCGGCCGGGGTTCGGAACGGGCTCACCGTCGTGCTGAGCGGGTCCTGGCGACGGTCGATCTGACACGGATCACCCCCGGAGTCAGTGCCTGACGCGAAACGGAGGAACGCTCACACAAGCAGCCCGACATGGGGCTCTGAGTCCTGTTTCCGATAGAAAAGGTCCTTCTGAGTATTATAACTTACCGTTATAAATCTTGATCTGACAGTGATCGAGGCGTGTTCGCCAAGGGGTGCCCGGTCACCGAAGACGACCAGGGCGGCTGGGTGAGTGACGGCGCGGGGAGGGGCGCAGGCGGCCAGCCGGACCGGCGTATGGGGCGCGTAACCGGTCGACACGCGTCCGCCGCGGAGTTCTTACGGGCCGTGAACTTTCGCGCCGTTCTCCGGCCGCCACCGGATCAGGCAATAGCGTCGGCGGGATGAGGGTATTGGTAACCGGCGCGGCCGGATTCATCGGAAGTCATGTGGCCGAGCTGCTGGAGGCGGCCGGCCACGAGGTCGCCGGTCTCGACCTCCGGCCCCGGGCCGGGCACCTGGTCGGCGACGTGCGTGATACCGAGCTGCTCACCCGGTCGTTGCGCGGGATGGACGCGGTGGTCCACCAGGCGGCGAAGGTTGGCCTCGGAGCCGACGTCTCCGATCTGCCGGACTACGCGTCGGTCAACGTGTACGGCACCGCCGTACTGCTCGCGGCCATGGCGGAACACGATGTGGGACGGCTGGTCCTGGCCTCGTCGATGGTGGTTTACGGCGAGGGCGCCTACGACTGCCCGGGACACGGCCGGGTACGGCCCGGCCCGCGTTCGCGGGAGGATCTCGCCCGCGGCGGGTTCGAGCCCCGCTGCCCGCGGTGTGGAGCGGAGCTGACCTCGGCCGTGATCGACGAGGACGCGCCCCTGGACCCCCGCAACGCCTACGCCACGACCAAGCTCGCCCAGGAGCACCTGGCCGCCAACTGGGCGCGGGAGGTCGGCGGCACGGTGGTCGCGCTGCGCTACCACAACGTCTACGGGCCGAGGATGCCCAGGGACACCCCCTACTCCGGGGTGGCGGCGATCTTCCGATCCGCGCTGGAGGCGGGCAGGGCCCCCCGGGTGTTCGAAGACGGCCGCCAGCGGCGTGACTTCGTGCATGTCGGGGACGTGGCCCGCGCCAATCTCGCGGCCCTCGGAGCGGTCACCCCCCGAGGGGCGCTGACGGCCTGCAACGTGGCCAGCGGCGAACCACGCACGATCGGGGAGATGGCCTCCGCTCTCGCGGCCGAGCACGGAGGTCCCGAACCGGTCACCACCGGCGAGTATCGCCTCGGCGACGTGCGGCACATCGTCGCCGCCCCCGACCGCGCCGCACGTGATCTCGGGTTCCGCGCGGAGATCGGGTTCGCCGAGGGGATACGGGAGTTCGCCGCGGCGCCCCTGGGCTGACCTTTACCACGGCGACATCGCGTACGCCGGGTCCATGCTCCGGCCCTCGGCGGCCATGACCCGTCCCGGGCGCACCGGGCTGTCGCGGCGGATACCGGCACACGAGTCCGGTGGATCACCACGGGGAGATGACGAGGCCCTGCAGCAGGAGTCCGGTCAGGGCCTGGACGGCGAGCCACCGGCGGCCCTGCGCCCTCGGCGACCAGGCTGCGGCCAGGACGATCCAGGTGGCGTAGGGAACCCAGATGCGCTCGACCTCCCCCCTGGTCACCCCGCTGACGTCGAGGGCGAGCACGGCCACGATCGCCGCCGCGACCAGGGCGCGCACACTGCCGGGCGTCATCCGTACCAGGCCCGCGGCGGTCGCCGGGCCGGTCAGCAGGGCCAGCACGGCCAGGTTGGCGACCAGGAAGTAGAGGTAGGGCCGGGCCGCGCCGGGGTCGGCGGCCCACTCCGCGTGGGTGGCGAGCACCCCCGACGGCCACAGGAAGCCGCCCGCGGCGAAGGCGGCCGTGACCGCCGCCGCCCCCGCCAGGCAGGCGAGCGCCGTCGCGCGGGAGATCCGCGCGGCGAAGGCGGCGACCACCGGGATCAGCAGGTAGGGCACCAGGCCGTAGCTGAGATACGGCAGGGCCCCCAGCAACACTCCGGCCGCCACCCCCGGGAGAACGCGAGCCCTGCCCCCGGCGCCCCCGCACACCAGCAGGGCCACCCCCAAGGCGCCAACCCCCGCGAAGAAAGCGTCCATGCTCGTGGCGATCCACACCGCGACCGGACTCAGCGTGAGGTAGGGCAACGCGAGCCGAGCGATCTCCTCTCCCGCGAGCCGCCGGACGGTGAGCGCAACGGCCACGACCGCCGAGCACCCGACCACCACGACCAGCACCGCCGCCCAGAACGGACCGGGCAGCCCCACCCTCGCCAGGACCCACAGCACCAGCACGGGCAACGGCGGGTGCCCCCGCACATGGGTGGGATAGCCGGGAAGCCGCTCGGTGAAGGAGGCCAGCCAGCCCAGCGGATCGTCCCCAACCGCGGGCAGTACGGCCAGGTACTCGTACGGGCCGGTGAGGGGCCGGGCCAGCCCCTCGCCGGAGACGGCCAGCAGCACCGTCCACGCCAGAGCCGTGCCGTACGCGACGAGCAGCGCCGCCCCGAAGCGCAGCCGCGCGGTCAGGGCGGGCAGCGCGGCGACCGCGAGGACGGCCAGGAGCAGGGGCGCCGCGAGCGAGGGCGGCGGCGTGCGGAAGTGCCCGTGCAGGGGCGGCAGGTGGTCGATGGGCAGCATGCCCAGCGCGTGCAGGACCGCCCCGGCGGCGAACGCCGCGACGACGAGCGAGGCCCAGACGACGAGCGCCGGCCCGCTCCGGCGGCCGTCGGGACCGGCACTCGCCCGTGACGGGCCGTACTCCGCACGTAGGCTCCTGACCCGCCGCCGGAAGTGTGTGATCACCCTCCTACATTAGGTATGAGCTGGGATTTTTCCGCGACACGTCACCACCCCATAAGGGTTGACAGGCCCCGTCGACCTTAGCGTCTCAAGCATGAAGATCGATGTGGTGCTCCCGTGCCTGGACGAGGAGACGGCCCTGCCGTGGGTGCTGGGGCGGATGCCTGACGGTTACCGGCCGATCGTGGTGGACAACGGTTCCACGGACGGATCGGCGCGTGTCGCGGCCGAACTGGGAGCGCTGGTGGTGAGCGAGCCCAGACGCGGGTTCGGCGCCGCCTGTCATGCGGGACTGCTGGCCTCGACCGGCGAGGTGGTGTGCTTCATGGACGCCGACGCGTCGCTGGACCCGGGCCAGCTTCCACGGGTGACCGGGCCTGTCGTCTCAGATCACGCCGACCTGATGCTCGGCAGGCGGGTCCCCGTGCCGGGAGCGGCCTGGCCGCTGCACGCGCGGCTGGGCAACGCCTTCCTCGGCTGGCGGCTGGCCGGCCGTACCGGCACGAGGCTCCGCGACATCGGCCCGATGCGGGCCTGCCGTCGCGCGGACCTCCTGGCCCTGAACCTGGTCGACCGGCGCTTCGGCTACCCGCTGGAGATGGTGCTGCGGGCGGCCGACCGGGGCTGGCGGATCGCCGAGACCGGGGTGGACTACCTGCCTCGCGCCGGGCGGTCCAAGGTCACCGGCACCGTACGCGGCACGCTGCGCGCGGTCGGCGACATGCGCAAGGTCCTGAGCGAGCGGGGCGGCACGAGATGACCGGCGATCGGAGCAGGATGTGGCAGGCCGCGCACGCCCGGGACCGCGGGCGGCCCGGCGCGCCCCGCGCGGCGGGAGACCGACGGCGTGACCCGCTCCCATGCCGGGTCGTCGACGACATCGACGGTGGGGGCCAGATCGTCGTCATCGCCAAGGAACCAGTGGCCGGACAGGTCAAGACCAGGCTCACCCCGCCGTTCACCCCCGCCGAGGCCGCGCTCCTGGCCACCGCCGCGCTGGCCGACACCCTGGGCGCGGTGGCCGACGCCCCGGCGCGCCACCGGGTGCTGGCACTGCGCGGCGGCACCGGCCCCTGGCTGCCGCCGGGCTTCGCCGTCCTGCCGCAGCGGGGCACCGGGCTGGACGAGCGGCTCGCCGCCGCCTTCGAGGACGCCTACCGGGCCCACCCGCTGCCCGTGGTCCTGATCGGTATGGACACCCCGCAGGTCACCCCCGCGCTCCTGGCCGGCGCGCTGGCCGCGCTGGCCACCCGCGACGCCGTGTTCGGCCCCGCCGCCGACGGCGGGTTCTGGCTGCTCGGCCTGCGCCGGCCCGACCCCGCGCTCCTGCTCGGCGTGCCGATGTCGCAGCCCACGACCGGCGCCGCCCAGCTGTCACGGCTGCGTACGACGGGCCTGTCGGTGGGGATGCTGCCCCTCCTGCGAGACGTCGACACCGCCGGCGACGCCGCGGCGGTGGCGGCCCAGGCGCCCTCGTCCCGCTTCGCCGCCGCCCTCGCCGCGCTCGGGACGGGAGCGACCCGATGAACCGTGCGACTGCCTGCTCGTAGGAGGGAGGCTCCGCCAGCGGTGGACCGTTGTGGCGGAAGATCACTGTCTCGGTCTCGGGCTCTGCCGGGATGTATTCGACCATGAGGGTGGGCGGGTGGCGGTAGCCCGGGTAGGGGTCGCCGCTGTGTTCGCTGGAGTAGTACTGCCGCCAGTTGATCGCCGCGGTCTCGCTGACGGCCCGCAGCACCACCCCGTGGTTGGGCACGTCCTGCTCGATCCAGGCGCGGGCCATGCCGGTGACCCGGCGCACCAGCTGCTCCTCCTTGGCGCAGTTGTAGCCGGCCTTGTTCCCGCCCTCCAGGCTGCTGGAGACCGAGGGCTGGCTGGACCAGCTCAAGCTGGAGGTGGTCCATGACGAGGTGACGCGGGCGGCCGCGATGCCCGGCCCGAGGTTCTCACCGCACAGCTGGCCGTTGGGGCCGCCGGACTTGTAGTTCCACACCCACAGGTCCGCATTCACCACGGTGGCGCCCTCGAGCACAGGGTCCTCGGTGTCGAACTTCAGGTACACGCGGGCGATGTCGGCGCTGGTGGAGGTGGTGCCGGCGCGCAGCCAGCCGGCCGCGGCGTTGTTGGTGCCGGGAATGCACTCGCGCCGGCACCTGGAGGCGTGCGTGTTCTCCCACCTGGTCGCCGAGCTGCGCTCGGGTGACATCGCGGTGACCGGTTCGGACTCCTACACCAACCTGAACGCCCAGCTCATGAGCTGGGAAGAGTGCGAGCCGCTGGCCGCGCAGTTCTGCGAGCAGGCCGGAATCCCGGCCGAGGCGTCCGCGCTGGTCGCGTACTACCGCCGCCAGCTGTCCACGGCCGCAGCCGAGGTCGACGCGGGCTACCCGGCCGCTGGAGGGCGCCGACCCGCGCCCGTCGGTGCTGGCGCTGGAGCAGGCGGTGCATCAGCGGCTGCCCGAGCGCAGCCTGCTCGACATCCTGACCGGGTGGCCGCGCCATCTCGGGCCGGCGTCGGGGTTGGACCCGAAGATCCGCGGTGACGCGCTGGGCCGGTACGTCCTGAACGCCGCCGTGCTGTGGACGACCCGCTACCTGGACGCCGCCGTCGCCTGGTTGCGGGCCCTGCCCGCCGGTCAGTGCGAGTACGACGTCCTGGACGAGGACGTGGCCCGCCTGTCCCCACTCCGTCACGCGAACCTCAACTGCCTGGGCCGCTGCAGCTTCCGCGCCTCTGCCCCTGCGGGCGGCGGCCTGCAGTCCCTGCGGGGCCCGGCCGCCGCTGACCTAGACGAGGAGGAGGTGGCGTAGCGGGCGACGGCGATCGTGGGCGCCCGGGGTGCTACCAGGCTTGTCCCTCCGGCAGGTCGCCCAGGCCCGGGGCGGACAGGTGCAGTACCTCGTAGCGCTCGGTCGCGTCCTCGTCCGGCGCGGACGTGTCCGCCCACAACACGAACCGCAGCAACTGCCAGTGGTGGGGGTCGACAGCCAGTGCGGCGGTGTGCACGTCGTCATGACGGGAGAGCTGTTGCAGCTGTTCGGCCTCCCGCGCGAGCAGCGCGGACAGGCCCACTCCGGTGCCGTCCGGGTCCGCGTCGGAAGGTACGGGGGTGAGGTGACGCGAGGCTGCCCTGGGAGGAGCCGTACGGGCGGGGCCGGCGTGGCAGGCGATGCCTGTCCAGTGGCGGACGGCGGGGCGGCCGAAGTCCCGGATGATGTTTTGGAATCCGCCACCTCCGACGAGAAAGTGGGCCATCGGGCCGGCGCCGTTCCACAGGTAGAAGGGGGCGTACTGGTTGACCGGCGAGCCGTCGATGCCGCGTTCGCGGATGACATACGCCTTCAGGCCCAGTCCGGCGCGGTCGTCGAGGACGTGGCCGCCATCGGCTACCCGCTTGCGGATGATCTTCATGTCGTAGCCGGCGGGCAGGGTGATCTCGTATTGCTTGGCGTACACGAAGGGTGCTGCCTTCCCGATGAATGGTCAGTGGGATAGAGAGCCGGCGGAGTATTCGGCCTCGGTGACATGAGTGCCGCGTTCGGCTTCGGTGCCGTCCTCGGCCACCTCCTGGATAGCCAGGTGGGTCATGAAGGTGGTGGGAGAAGCTCCGTGCCAGTGCCATTCGTTCGGTGCGATACGCACACTGTCGCCGGCCCGGATGGTGCGCACCTCTCCGCCGCGGCACTGAACGAGTCCGGTCCCTTCGGTGACGTGCAGGACCTGTCCGAGAGGGTGGCGATGCCACGCGGTGCGGGCGCCGGGCGCGAAGTGAACGCTGTCGACGCGGAAGCGCGACGATCCCTCGGGGGCGGCGATCTCGTCGACCCATGCCGCACCGGCAATCCACTCGGAGGGAGCGACAGCGGTGGGTTGTGGTGTACGGGAAATACGCATGAAGAACAGGCCCCTTCTACTTGTGGGTGGTGGCGATATGCGTGGTCAGCAGGCCCAGCACCCCGGTGATCGCCTGGTCGAACGGCTGCACGGAGTCGGCGGCACGGGCCAGGACGTAGCCACCCTGTAGGACCGCGACGACGGTTGCGGCGGCAGTCTGCGGGTCCAGCGCGGTATCCAGTTCACCGCGCTCGCGTCCCTCGGCCAGGACTTCAGCGAGGCGCTCACGTAGCCAGGCCAGGGTTTCGTCTACCGGGGCCCGCAGTGTCGGGTCGGCCATGACGTCCGGGTCTTGGGTGAGACGTCCGATGGGACAGCCCTTGAGGACGTCCCGCTCCCGGCGCAGGTACGCGGTGATGCGGTCCATGCTGGTCCCCGGTGCGGAGAACTGCTCCTCGGCCTTGGCGCGCATCTCCTCGGCGGTGCGGCGAATCGCGGCGAGTGCCAGGTCCGGCTTGCCGGCGAAGTGGTGGTACATGCTGCCTTGTCCGGCCCCGGCCCGCTGCTGGATCGCCTTCGGGCTGGTGCCGGTGTAGCCGCGTTCCCACAGCAGTTCGCGAGTGCTTGCGATGAGACGTTCCGCAGTGCTCATGAAACGAGTGTACATACTAGTAGGTACAGCCACGCCTTAAGGCTTCCAGTGCGGCTATGGACTCTCACAAACGGGGGGGACCAAGTGCGAGAGTTTCGGGGTCGAGGAACAACGGGACAGTCATTAGCGGTACGGGCTGTTCGAGCAGGTCAGGTCTGAGTTGTTTCCGGGTACGGCTCGCGCGAGCCGTACC
>NZ_JBEXUE010000468.1:0-7753 GCF_040614275.1 Streptosporangium sp. NPDC006013 | reverse complement strand
TGTGCCGACATCCACGAAGCCTTCCTCAGCCTCGGCTGCGCCCTGATCTGCTGGCGACGCCTCAGCTCATTGTGTTAGCAGTTCTTACACCAAACGCCCGACTGCATTGACCACTTGTGATCAAGCTTTCTGTTCAGGTCACCCGTTGACAGCACGATGAAGCCATTCACACTGATGCTACGGATGGTCCTCCGCTCGTGAGGCTGTCCGCTGGGGAATCCTTGCTGCGGGCGAGGGGGCGACAGGCTTCGCCGCGCAGAACGGCTCATTTCGAGCCGCTCTTATTGACTGAACTTCAAGTCAGGATGCGCACCATGGCCCAGCTTTCGGGGAATCTTGTCCACCCTTCGGCCCCGACGGAACAGAGTTACTTCCACCTCGACTTCGCCGTCCCGACGTTCCGCTACGACGCCGACACGTCTGTGGAGGCCGGGGACGGGGAACGGGCCCGGCATCGGATCCGGGTTTCGCTATCCAACCAGCGGACGGCGGTCGCCGACGACGGCTCCTACACGACCGCGATCCCCGATGAGGCGATACTCGGGCCGGATATCCGCGCGTTCGCGCAGTGGGTCGAACACGTCAGCCTGTGGGAGATGTGCTTCCCCCTGGATGTGATGGTGTCCGAGTCGGGCATCCCTGTCGGCGACCACACCTTCGAAGTGCTGTACTTCGCCCAAGGCCCCGCCCTCCAAACGCATGGTCTTCGCCTCGTGACGGCGAAGCTCTTCCTGGTCAATGCCGAGGTGCTGCGGCGCGTGCTGGGCGAGGTCGGCCAGCGGGATGACGAGAAGCACGAGCTGAACGTGCTGGCTGCGTTGGCGGCGCTCACTGTCGAGGTGGGCGGACGTCTCTCGCCCCGAGAGGTGACCGATGACGCCGTGATCGAGGTCGGCAGGAGGTTCGGGCTGCGCCCGGACATGGTCGCCTCCCTCCACAAGAATATCGAGGCGCTGACCGCGTTCGACGTGCCGGTGCCCGAGCGTGAGCCTCTGAGGCTGGCGGGAACCTTCACCATCACTGACGAGACCGAGGTAGACGCGCGGCAGCTTGCGTTCTTCCATCCGGTGGTGGATGTCCCTGTCCTCACACTGAGCGGCACGGTGCTGCGATCTTTCACCCCGCGGTGGCCGGCTGTCTCCGGCACCGCCTCGCTCCCGCTCGACTTCGAGTGGGAGCTGGATCCGCCTGTCAGCCTGAGCACGATCGTCGGTCCGGTCACGGTGAGGGTCAAGGGCTTCGACGGTTCGATCCTCTGGCAAGAGGCTCACCCCGCTGGGAGCGAAGACCTGACCGGCCTGGTGATCGAGGTGAAGAATCATCGGCCCCGCACGATCACACGCCCCGTTACCACTGCGGAGGACACGTCCAGCAGAAGGATCCGTGGGCAGGTCGTGGCGATGGATCCGAAGCAGCGAGTGGACTCCCTCACCGTCGTCGTTCAGGCGAGGTCGGCCTCCGACATCAATTGGAGGCTGGTCTCATCCGGGAAGACGGATGGTTCCGGCTACTTCACTCTTCCCTACCCGGCTGGGGAGTTCATCGCGGCTCAGGCGCTCGTCTCCGTCGCCCCGAACTCCCCGACCGATATCGGGATCACTGCACCCCAGCCTGACGGATCGACACTCGCCGACGACTTCGTGCATCTGCTGATCAGCGTGGAGGCTGCACCGCCGGCAGAAGACTGCGGCTGTGCTCGCCATGTGGGCCGCCTTCCCGACCAGGCCGACCTGATCCGGTCCGGAGAGTACACGCAGGATCTCGGCGGTGGCTGCATCAACGTCTCGACCCCGAACCGCACCCTGCGTGAGTACGACTTCACCGCGATCGTCCGGGCAACGGATCCAGACGTCGCGAGCTACACGCTCACCAGGCGCGCCGATGGAACCTTCGACCTCATCGGTGGAACATCCAAGATAGACCGGCGGCCCGTCGAGTTGGACAACCCCATCCGCTGGCAGGACTCGCCGTCGACCGGCGACAGCCTGAACTTCTACCAGGCCGTGACAGTGGCCACCGGGCATGTCCTGCACTTCAAGGCCGCCTTCAAGGCGGACGGCTATTCCCTCGGCGAGCTGGTCTACTCTCTGCCCTTGGCCCCTGGGCAGAAGAAGCAGGTGGTCGCCTTCGACATGGCCAACACTCTCGAGGCCACCGAGACCCAGCGTCTGCGCCAAGGGGAAAGGCTGGCCGCCGACCTCTTCGACGATCGGACGATCACCAACGGGCTCAGCGGTGCGCTGTCGGAGAGTCTCGCGGGGAGCAGCCGTGCCAACACGTCCGGCATGAGCGCCGGCTTGGGGGCCGCCGGCACGATCGGCGCGATCAGCGGCTCTCTGGGTGTCGCCGGAGGGTTCTCCAACTCGGACTCCTCCGCCTCTCAGAACGGCGCACGCGGGATATCCCAGTACTTCGGGGAGCGGCTGCGGCAGACGCTGAGCCAGAATGCCGAGGCGTACCGGGAGCTCAACGCATCCGTCGTGACCACGGTGCGCGATGGCCAGGAGTACTCGGTTGAAACCGAGGTGGTCGCCAATCACAATCACTGCCACTCAATGACGATGATGTACTTCGAGGTGCTTCGGCACTACGCCATCACCCAAGAGCTGTCTGACGTCTCCGAGTGCGTCTTCGTACCGCTGCTGCTCACCGAGTTCACCGCGGGCAAGGTCAGCCGATGGAAGGACGTGCTCTCGGCCAACCTGCTCCCCGTGCCAGCCGCGACCTACCTTCAGCCCTTCCCGTTCCGCCTCGCACGTCTGCCCGGGCATCCGCTGTTGAAGGCATTCGATGCCCTCGATCGATGGCAGACCGATTGGAGTCGGGTCGACTACCCCGTGGCCTCGTATGCCGAGGACGCGATCACCTCGATCAGCGGGGACTTCAAGGTCCGCGTCAATCTCCCCCGCCCGCCGACCCGGTTCGACCGCATCGCCAGCCTGCCGCTGACAACCGAGACCCGCACGTCCAAACGCACCGATGTCGAGGCGACGATCGCTGATGCGATTTTCACCGGTGGACTTTCCCTCCTTGGTGGGGTCTCCACCGAGAACGTCAGCGAGACGGTGATCGTCCGCCAGCGGATCTTCGACGCGTTCATGGAACTGGACGCCAACTACCAGACTGTGCGCCCGGCGGACTGCATCCGCGTCAAGACCTTCTCCGACCAGACGATCAGCCTGCCCGGTGGCACGAGCGTCACCCTGACGTTCTTCCAGAACGCGCAGGACAGGCAGCAGTGGGCGTCATACGCGACCCTTCTTGAGGATCCGGGGATCACGAGCCCCGAGAGCCTCCTGCAGCAGTACTTTGCCGGCAAGCTGATCTCGGAGTGGAACGGCATCTTCAACCGGGACCTGGCCCCCCTGCTCTTCAGCAAGCTGCTCGACTCCGTGGGGATCAGCCCGCTGAGCCTGGACCTCACCCCCACGAGCCGCTACAACGGCGGCGAACGGACGATCAGCGTCCGTGTGTCCGGCGGTGCCCACGCGGCTCGCAACACGCTGCCCGATCGGATGCGCCTGCACTCCAGCAGCGTTCCGGCCCACGCGGTCAGGTCGTTCACTACCCTCATCGTGGAGAACGTCAACCTGCGCTACCAGACCGCTCACTTCGACGGGGTCCTGCACCAGGGGTTCGCCGGTGGCGATCTCCTCGACGCCGACTTCGCCACGAGCGGTGTGCAGCTGAACACCCCTCTGACCTCCCAGGACAGGCGCAACCCGCGCAAGGAGGATCGGTTCCTCGCGGAGGAGCTCATCGCCCACCTCAACACGCACCTCGAGCACTACAACAAGGCACTGTGGCGAGGGCTGGACGAAGACCGCCGGTTCATGCTTCTGGACGGCTTCAGCATCCAGACCTACGACGACGACGGCCTTCCCGTAGGGATGCGCGCCCTGGCCTCCGTCGTGAAGCATCAGCTGCTGGACATCGCCGGAAACGCGCTCGTGTTCCCGGTCGCCGACGGGTTCCGGGTCTCTCAGTCGCTCATCATCGAGCGCGAAAGTCCGGTGTCGGCCTCCGACCTGCGCGACCAGTACGAACCGGAGTCTGCGGTGCCGCCGTACCGACTCAGCGTGCCCACGCGAGGCGTCTACATGGAAGCAGTCATGGGCCAGTGCGACGCGTGCGAGATGGTCAAGCCCAACTCCTCGCAGGATTGGGACAGGTTCCGCGCCGACGAGCCGACCGCGATCAACGCGGTCACCACCCCGACGCCGCAGCGCGTCGACTGGCGAGCCGTCTGGGCTCAGTTCGCCTCACCCCTCGTGGCGATGCAGGTCGCGCGCGAGGCCCCCGCGCCGGGTGCCGGACTGGCCGGCCTCTCGGACGCCCTCACGAAGGCAGGCTCGTTCGCCGACGTCACCGGGCTCGCAGCGAACCAGTCCAACGCGATGCAAACCTTCCTGTCGAATCAGGAGAACGCCAAGGCGTTCGCCTCGATGGCCCAGACCATGGCGATGCAGCAGCACAACTCGGAGAATTCCGGCGACATCATGCGCACGCTCGAGCAGGCCCGGAGCGGCGGCGCGGTCAGCGAAGCCGACTACCAGCAGCTGGTGCGGGACCATCTCGGACAGCAGATCGACGGTGGCAGTCGTCGCAGCGCCGAGGCGCGGGCTCAGGAGGTGAGGCAGCCATCCCTGACCAAGGCCGCGATCGAAGCGGTCGGAGAGGGCCACTCCGTCACCGCGCATTCCACCCGGCCCGACGGCACTCGCGAGTCGGTCGAGGTTCGCCCTACCGGCGAGCCGCCGATGGAAGCCGTTCACTACGACGTCCCGCTCGTCCCGCAGCCCAACAAGACGGCCTGCTGGGCAGCCTCGATGGCGATGATCGAGTCCTACCGGCGCAGTCGTGAGCGCCAGCAGAGCGTGACGGTCAGCGCCGCGGAGCTCGCTGAGGAGGTCGGCTACCCCTTGGAGCAGTCCTACGGGTGGGATCGGCTGGAGTCGGTGAAGGACTTCTACGACTTCGATGAGATCCCTCTCACCGGCACGCAGTACCCGAGCGCGACGCAGTGGCGATCCTGGCTGGCCGCCCACGGACCGCTCTACGTCACGGTCGGCGGTGAGCCGTCGCACGCGATCGTCGTCCATGGCATCAGCGGGGACGCGACGCCGGACGGGTCACGCCTTGAGATCCTGGACGCGTGGGACATCAACACCGCCTTCGACGACGACCCGACCCAGTTCAACCCGCCGAACACCGGAGCGCGATTGACGCTCACTGTCACCGAGCTGAACGGTCGCTTCAACGAGGGCGGGCTGTCGACCCTGGCGCTGTACGAGAACTGGCGTATCCTCTACCAGCCGACGAACAGCCCGACCGCCACTATCGCCCCGTCCGGAGCGGGCAACACACGAGTCTTCCGGATTCGCGCACTGAACCGGCTGCTGCCGAGCGATCCGGACATCGCGGCGAAGATGACCGTCTCGAGTGCCGCATTCAGCCGCGATCAGGTGCTGCGAGGCCCGAAGTGGCATCCGGTGAAGACCACGATTCCGGACGGGACGTACACGCTGATCATCGTCCCCGACAGCGCGGCCGCCGTGCCGGCCGACTGGCCATCCTTCGCTCGGCCGCCCGCGACTGGATCGCAGGCGAGCCGGGTCTGGATCGAGGAACGCGCCACCATCACCGTCGCAAGGGGGCGCGTCACCCAGGTGACGGGCAACCCGAACATCACGCTGTCCGGCGACTCCGTTACCGTCGGACTGCGACCGCTGTGGGCACATACTCCGTACCGTCAACCCCGCGCAGCGCCGCCTACATCGATCGTCGTCCACCACACCGGCCCGGGCGGTCCGCTGCCCTCTGGCTTCATCCTCGGACCCGAGAAGAGATCGGCGCATTACGTGATCACGCCCGACGGAACCATCGTCAAACTGGCGGACGAACGCACCGAGATCGCATTCCACGCCGGCGATTCCGCATGGCGTGGGACTGCTTCGCTGAATGACGTATCGGTGGGAATCGAAGTCGTCCACGTTAGCGGTCCGTACCCGGCGGTGCAGATTCAGTCGCTGACCACGCTCCTCGAACAATTGCGGGGCGCCTTCGCCGGCATCAAAGTGCGAGACGTGATCGCACACTCCGACTGCGGGACCGACTCCGGAGTCCTGGGCCGCAAGCTGTCCGACCCCGGTCGGACAATGGACTGGCCAGCCATCGAGACAGCCGGCCACGCTGTGGCACCAGCATCCGACGCCGCCACGTTCACGAGCCCGGTCGCCGACATCTACCACAAGTTCTTCGCGTCGAACGCCGGACGCCGAATGACACCGCGCGCAAGCACCGTGACTCCACTGCCAGCGGCGGTGGCTGCCGCGCACCGGGAACTGAAGGAGGATCTGCACACGATCGGGTACGCCATCCCTGCCCACGACCGCACCTCTGCCGAGTACACCAACTCGACCGCAAGGGCGGTGGCCTGCTTCATGGATCGCTACTTCTCCGGAGGCAGGGTGCGACCAGACGCCGAGTACTCCTGGAACGTCGACTTCCTCACGGCGCAGATGATCAAGAAGGTCCTCAAGACGGTGACGACTCCCTGACGCGCGCGCCTCGTGGGCCAGAACCGGTCGCAGCCGACCTCAGTCTTCGTCGGCGAGGATCGCCGTGCTCCCGCTCGTGAGCAGGATGCCGTCGGAGGCTCTGACGAGCTTGACCTCGACGATGTACTCACCCGGGCCGTCAGGAACCCAGATGACGGAGCTTCCGTGGTCACGCTCCGTGCTCGGCTCGATGCAAACGCCGACATGATCCGCGCGCCAGTGCGCACTCACGTTCGGGCCGTTCAGCGCCCAGCAGAGCACTATCGACTCCCCGGCGAACCATTTGAGGAAGTAGTTCACCGAGCGCCCGGCGGTGGACGTGGCTGGGATGGCTCTGTCGCCGGGCCTACGGAGACGCTGTCGACGACCTGCTCGTCGAAAAGATGTGCGCCCAGTTGGGCGTGCCGATTGAGGATGTCGTCAGCAACTGAGTTTGACCTCAGCCCACGATCCCGCAATCGGTCTACCCATTTCGGCACATGATCAATATCCACCGCCGATCGGACCGCCCCCTGTCCACCACCGTTTGCTCCACGTTGGCTCCAACGGCATGGCATGAGGAGTCACGCCCCACCACCAACTGACACCAGCATTCGGACAGAATCCCAGCTCAGCGGCACCTACTGATACCAGAGATCATGCACTGACAGAGGGCGGCAGGGGGTCGAGCTGACTCTTAATCAGCGGGTCCGGGGTTCGAGTCCCTGGCGGCGCACCATGACCGCAGGCCTCCGGTCTGCGGTTTTCGAAAACGGCTCGCCTCCGGCGAGCCGTTTCGTGTTTCACGGACTCCTGCGTGTTCGCGTGGACGGATCGCGGACCTCGGCCCTCGACGGCATCGCCGCGACGTCCTGGCCCGTGACCGCGCGGTAGCCGCCCCGCACATCTCGGTGTTCTAGCGGTCCCCGCTCGGCGAGGCCGCCCACGCCAGCTTGGCGGCACCGAGGACGCCTGCGCGCATGCCGAGACCGGATGCGCGCAGGGGCGGGGCCTCACGGAAGGTGAGTTTGGCGGCGAGGCGTTCGCGGAGCGGTTCGAGCAGCAGGTCACCGCTTTCGGCGAGCCCTCCGCCGATGACGATCGCGGCCGGGTCGAGGAGCAGCGTGTAAGAACTGCTAACACAATGAGCTGAGGCGTCGCCAGCAGATCAGGGCGCAGCCGAGGCTGAGGAAGGCTTCGTGGATGTCGGCACG
>NZ_JBEXUE010000467.1:0-7755 GCF_040614275.1 Streptosporangium sp. NPDC006013 | reverse complement strand
GACGACGCCGCCCTCGTCGCGGCTGACCCGGTGCGTCACGCCCTCCACCTCGACCAGGTGGATCGGCCCGTGCGTGTCGGTGAGCAGGCGGTACCCCTGTCGGCCACCCGTCTCGTCGAGGAGATCGGGAGCCGCTACGGCGTGCGGATCCGGCTGCGCGAGTTCCTCAGGGCACCGACACCCGAGACCCTCATCCAGAGCATCAGGGCGGAAGGAAGCACACGATGACCGAGAGAAGGCGGCGGAGGAGCCGCCCCAGGTGGCTGCTGCGCGCCCCCGGCCCCGAGGCGAGGGCACGGCTGTGGTGCCTGCCCTACCCGGGTGCCGGGGCGTCGATGTACCACGGGTGGCCGGCCGAGGTGGACGGGATCGAGCTGTGCCCGGTGCAGTTGCCCGGCAGGGAGAACCGGCTGCGCGAGCCGTCGTTCGAGAGCTACCCGGAGGTCGCCGCCGAGATGCTGAAGGGCCTGGAGCCCTACCTGGACCGGCCGTTCGGCTTCATCAGCCACTGCGGCACCGTCTTCATCGGCTACGAGGCGACGCTGCTGCTCATGGAGCGCGGCGGCCCGCTGCCCAGCCACCTGTTCGCCTCCTCGATGGTCCCTCCGCACCGGGCGTCGTGGCCGAGCATCCTGCGGCTCGACGAGGAGCAGGTGGGCGCGCTGGTGTCGGATCTCATGCGGGCGCGCGGCGCGGAGCCGCTGCCCGAACTGGTGGAGATGGCCGCGAGCGTCATGCGCGCCGACGTGGCCGCCTACGGCCGCTTCGAGCGGACCGACCCGGTGGAGCTGCCGTGCCCGATCACCACGATCGGCTGGTCGGGGGACACGCAGATCCCCCCTGAGCAGATGGGCGGCTGGGAGTTCTACGGCCGGACCCGCCACACCGTGCTGGACGGCGGGCACTGGAGCTACCTCCAGGCGCCCGCCGCCCTGCTCGACGAGATCGCGCGGAGCATGTCCGCGCGAATCCCGGGTTGACCTCAGGCGTCCTTGCCGTCCTCGCGCCCGCCGGGCTTCCCGGCGGGCTCCTCGATGTCCTGCAGGATCTCGGCGTCCTCCAGCCTGCGCAGGTTCGGCACCGGCGACAGGAAGAGCAGGATGATCCAGGGCAGCAGGAACGCGGCACCGGCGTAGATGGCGGGCTTGACCCCGATCAGCTCGCCCAGCACCCCGGCCAGCATCGCGGCCAGCGGCAGGATGCCGAGGTAGACCGCGCGGCTCGCGCCGATGACCCGGCCGCGCAGGTGGTTGGGGATCACGTACTGGAAGAGCGTGAGCTGGCCGATGTTCCCGGCCACCACGCCGAACACCGTGACGAACCAGATCGCCGAGAACAGGGTGATCTGCAGCCACTGCGGACCGGCCACGAACGGCGTGAGGCACAGCACCCGGAACGCGATCAGGGCGGTCATGATGCCGCGCCCGTAGCCGAGCTTCTCGAACAGCCTGCCCGCGAAGACGGCGCCGATGACGCCGCCGATGCTGCCCACCGCGTAGATGAAGCCGATCCAGGTGCCCGACAGCTGGAGCTCCCTGGCCGCGTACAGGATGAACAGGGTCAGGATCATCATCGACCCGAAGTTCGCCCCGGCGGAGTTGAGGATCAGCGGGCGGGCGTAGGCGTTGCGGTATGTGACCTTCAGGCCGTGCTTGATGTCGTGGAGCATCGCCGCGACGGCGCCGCGCCCGCCGCTGTCCTGGCGCTCGACGGGCGGCTCGACGTGACGGATGCGCGACAGGGCGAAGGCGGAGACCAGGAAGGAGATCGCGTCTCCCAGCATCACGTACGCCGGCCGGAACAGGTCGATGAGCACGCCTCCGGCGCTGGAGCCCGCGATGGCGCCCACCGACTCGGTCGCCGCCATCCGGCTGTTGCCGGCCACCAACTGCTCCTCGCTCAGCAGCGTCGGCATGTAGGCGGCGTAGGCGATCTCGAAGACCACCGAGAGGCCACCGACCACCACGGCGACCACATAGAGCACCCACATGTCCATGAACCCGGCGAAGGCCGCGATCGGGATCAGTGCCACGACCGCGGCCCGCCCGATGTCGGAGCCGACCATGAGGGGTCTGCGCCGGTAGCGGTCGATGAGCACACCGGCGATCAGCGTCAGCAGCAGCGCGGCGATCGTGCGCATGGTGTTGAGCAGACCGACCTCGAAGGAACTGGCCTGCAGCATGAGGATCGCGGTCAGCGGAAGGGCCAGGGTGGTCAGCTCGGAGCCGAGGACCGAGATCGACTGACCGGCCCAGAGCCGGTTGAAGTCGGGATTACGCCAGAGCGAGGGCGGCTTTTCCGCCGACGCCCCGACTTCTGTTCTCTGCGTGTCCATAAGATCGTTCCGTCCCTGTCGGGTTTCACCTCTGGTTGACTGGAATAAGCTTTTTGTTAAGGGTGATGATATGCGAAATCAGCGGAGAGACATCCTGGAAAACAATCAGCGGGTACGCCAGATGACACTGCCGGACGGACATGTGGTATTCCAGCTCAATCCCGCCGAGACCAGCCTGCAGTATCGCAGCATCGTGGGCGACAGAAGTTACTTCAGACACGACGTACGCCTTGAGCCGGGAATGACGGTGTTCGACGTGGGCGCTAACATAGGAATCGCGGCGCTGGCGTTTCACTGGGAATGTCCGGGCACTCGAATTCTTGCCTTCGAGCCTGCCCGGCCGCTTTACGACGCGCTGTGCGCGAATCTGGCCGCCCACGGCCTGAACGCCAAGGCGTTCGACTGCGCACTCTCCCATACCCCGGGAACGGCGACTCTCACCGTCTATCCGGAGACCACCGCGATGTCCGGGATGTACACCGACGTCGCCCACGATGCGGAGGTGACCAGGACTTTCCTGGCCAACAGCGGGTTCGCTCCCGAGGACGTGACGGACATGGCCGAGGGCAGGCACGTCACGGAGCAGCAGGAGTGCCAGGTGCGGACGATCTCAGAGGTGATGGCCGCCGAGGGCGTGCACCGTATAGGGCTGCTGAAAGTCAACGTCGAGAAAGCCGAGTGCGATGTGCTGGATGGAATCGCCCCCGATGACTGGGGTGCGGTCGACCAAATCGTCATGCAGGTCCATGACATCGACGGCAGGCTGGCGTCCGTACGCGGCGATCTCACCGGCCGTGGATTCCAGGTCGACATCGGCCAGGATCCCCTGCTGAGGAACACGGACATCTTCGATGTGTACGCACGGAGGAATTCCACATGACAGTGGACACGACGGTTGATCTGAACGAGCTGGATCTCGCCGATCCGGACATCTACACGGCACCCGACTCGGGCCTCGGCGTCCTGCATTACCTGCAGGAGCACCGGCCGATGTTCTGGAACAAGAGATCGGCGGGGCCGAGTTTCTGGGCGTTCACCAAATACGCCGACGGTGTGGCCGTCTATCTCGACAAGACGAATTTCACCTCCGAGCGGGGAATGCAGGTCGGGCAGACCGAGTCCGCCGCCCGCGCCGCCGCGGGCAAGATGCTCATCGTCACCGACGGCCGCCACAGCCGGTTGCGCGACGTGATGAACCCCGCGCTCACTCCCCGGGTGGTACGCCGCCTCGAAGGCGCGATGCGCGAGACGGTGGGCGGGATGCTGGAGGAGAACGCGCCCAGGGACTCCTTCGACTTCGTCGACACGGTGGCGGGCAGGCTACCGCTCTCGGTCATCTGCGAGCTGCTGGGCGTGCCCCGCGCCGACTGGGACCTGATGATCCAGTGGACGCGCACCGCGTTCGGCTCCGCCACCTCCGACGACGTCATCTCCGACGCGGAGAAGGCCGAGGCGAACGCCAACATCTTCGCGTACTACGCCGACCTGCTGGCCGAACGGCGCGGCGACCTCGGCGACGACGTGATCAGCGTGCTGATCCGCGGCCGGATCGACGGAACGCCCCTCACCGACGAGGAGATCCTGCTCAACATCAACGGCCTCATCACCGGAGGCAACGAGACGACCAGGCACGCCTCGGCGGGAGCCGTCATCGCCCTGGTGGAGAACCCCGGCGAGTGGCGGCGGCTGCGCGAGGACCCCTCGCTCATCCCGACCGCTGTGGAGGAGGTGCTGCGCTGGACCGCCCCCAGCCTCAACGTCATGCGCACCGCGCTGCGCGACACGAGGATCGGAGAGCAGACCATCCGGGCCGGTGAGCGGGTCAGCGTGTGGCACCCGGCCGTCAACCGCGACGAGGACGCCTTCCCCGACGCGCGCCGCTTCGACGTCGGCCGCACCCCCAACCGGCACCTCACGTTCGGCCTCGGCAGGCACCTGTGCATCGGTGCGGCGCTGGCCAGGTTCGAACTACGCGTGCTGCTGGAGGAGCTGACCCGCCGGGTGGCCCATATGGAACTCACCGGGCCGGTCAAGCGGCTGCGCTCGAACCTCATGTGGGGCGTCGACCGCGTCCCCGTCCATCTCGAACTCGACCACGCAGGGCACTGATTGGAGCACCTCATGCCGGACATGTCGCCGATCCAGGAGAGCGGGTGGAGGTCCTACCGGGCAAAACCCGCCGGTGACCACACCGACCAGGTCACCCTCGCCGCGCGGCTACACGGGTCTCTGGACGAGAAGGCCCTGACCGCCGCGCTGGAGGACGTGCTGGAGGCGCGCGAGGACCTACGGCCGGCACTGCCGGGTGGTCCCGAGCCCGGCACCACGCCCGTCGCCGTTCCCCGGCCGGTGGAACTGGGCAGGCACGAACCGGGCCGCCGCGAGGAATCGCTGACGCGCCTGGTCTCCGAGCAGGCCAACCGCGGCCTCGACCTCGAAGCAGGGCCGCCGCTCCGGATCGCCTTGGCCCGGCTGGCCGACGACGACCACGCGCTCGTCATGACGGCGCACCGGCTGGTGGCCGACGAGCACGTCCTAGCCGGTCTTGCCGGGGAGATCTCCCGGGCCTACGAGAGCGCGGCCGGCTCCCCCGCCACCGCTCGCGACGGTGTCCCTCTCAACGGGCGCCCGTCCAACGGCATCTCCGCAGGCGGCCACGGCCCCCTTGACGCGTCCCCCGGCGGACGCGCCGCCGGCGACGCCTCCCCCGCGGCCGGTTCGAACGGTCACGCCACGTCCTCCCCGGAGGCCGGCGACGCCGCCGATCTCGCCTACTGGCGTGACCGGCTCGACGGCACGCCCCCCGCCCTCGACCTGCCCGCCGACCGCGGCCGTCCCGCCGTACCCGGCCTCACGGGCGCCCGGGTGACCTTCGGCGTCCCGCCGGAGACGGCCGCGCGGGTCGAGGCCCTCGCGCGCGAGTCCGGCACCGGCAACGGAGCCGTCACCCAGGCCGCGCGGGCGATGGCGCTGTCGCGCTGGTCGGGGCAGACCGAGGCGGCCACCCCCCGCACCGACACCCGGGCCGTCACCCTGGCCGCCTGGGCCGTCGCGCTGTGCCGCTGGTCGGGACAGGACGAGGTCGTGGTCGGCGTACCCGTGCCCGGCGACGGCCGCGCCCCGGTGTTCCCGATCCGGATCGGCTGCGAGGGCGACCCGTCGTTCGCCACCGTCGTCGCCCGGGTGCGTGACGCGCTCGACGGGGCGGCCGCGCACGGCTCCTACCCGGCGCACCGGCTCGCCGAGGAACTGCGGCTGGACGCCTCCAGCGGTGTGCGGCCGCTCTACCAGGCGGAGTTCGACCAGGCGGCCCCGGCCTGGAGCGCGCTGCGACTGCCTGGCCTGCGGACCTCGGAGCTGGTGGCGGACCGCTTCCCGCTGGCCTCGGATCTGGCGCTGGTCCTGATGCCCGGCTCGCTGGAGGGCGAGGTGCGCTACGCGCTCGACCTGTTCGACGCGTCCGGCGCCAGGACCAGGGCCGAGCAGTACGTCACGCTCCTGACCGACGCCGTGGGCGACCCCACCCGGCCCATCTCGCGCCTGTCCCTGCTGGACGCCGAGCAACTACGGCTGGTGGTCGCCGAGTGGAACCGTACCGAGACCCCCTTCGACGAGGGGGCGAGCATCGGCGCGCTGTTCGAGGCGCGTGCCACCGCCGCCCCCGACGCGCTCGCGGTGCTCTGCGGCGAGCAGCGGCTGACCTACCGCGAGCTGGACGAGCGCGCCAACCGGGTGGCCCACCGGCTGATCCGTGACGGGGTGCGGCCAGGCCAGGTCGTCGGCTCGATGACCGGCCGCTCGGCCGAGGCGCTCGTCGCCTTCCTCGGCACCGTCAAGTCCGGCGGCGTCTACCTGCCGCTGGACCCGGCGCTGCCGCCCGACCGGCTCGGCCACATCCTGGACGACAGTGGAACCGGGCTGGTCCTGACCGTGGCCGAGCACGCCGGCCGGGTCCGCGGCGACCAGGTTCGCACGGTCGAGCTGGACACCGGGTGGAGCGCGATCGAGGCGGAGGAGCCGGCCACCGGCCCCGGCGTGACGCCCGCACCCGACGCCACCGCCTACCTCATCTACACCTCGGGATCGACCGGCCGTCCCAAGGGGGTGGAGGTGCCGCATCGCGGCGTGAGCAACCTCGCCTCGGCCCTGTCGCGGGAGTTCTCCCTGACGCCCGACGACCGGGTGGCGCTCTTCGCCTCGCTCAGCTTCGACGCCTCGATCTGGGAGATCACGATGGCGCTGCCGAACGGGTCGGCGCTGTGCGTGCTGGACCCCTCGGCCATGACCCCGCAGGAGACGGCAAAGGCCATCAGCGACCAGGGCGTGACCGCGGCCACCTTCCCGCCGACGTTCCTCAGCACGCTCAGGGGCGACGAGCTGGGCACGGTCAGGTTGATGGTGGTCGCGGGCGAGCAGTGCCCGACCGGGCTGGTGCGGACCTGGGGACCGGGCCGCAGGTTCGTCAACGCCTACGGGCCGACGGAGACGACCGTGTGCGCCACGATGGGCGCGTGCGACCCCGCCGCGGCGTACGCCCCGCCGATCGGCCGGCCGCTGGCCAACTTCAGGACCTACGTGATGGACCGCCGGCTCAACCCGCTCCCGGCCGGTGTGCCCGGGGAGCTGTACGTCGGCGGCGCCGGTCTGGCCCACGGCTACCGGGGCAGGCCCGGCATGACCGCGCGGTCGTTCATGCCCGATCCGTACGGCCCTCCGGGGGCGCGGCTCTACCGCACCGGTGACCTGGTCCGCTACCTGCCCGACGGCCGGTTGCAGTACGTGGGCCGGGTCGATGCGCAGGTGAAGGTCCGCGGTTTCCGGGTGGAGCCGGCCGAGATCGAGGCGGCGATCACCCGCTACCCGGGCGTCCGCGAGGCGGCGGTCGTCGCGCGCGACGACCGGCTGGTCGCCTACGTCGTGCTCGACGACGCCTCCAGGATCATCGCCGACCGCAGCGGCCTGACCGGCGAGCTGCACCGGTTCCTGCAGGGCTCGCTGCCCGCGTACATGCTGCCCGCCTCCTACCTGACGCTGGACGCGATGCCGCTGACCTCCTCTGGCAAGGTGGACCGCCAGGCACTGCCGGAGCCCGGCCAGGGCGGCATGGACGGGGACGGGGACGACTTCGACGCGCCGCGGACGCCGACGGAGCAGACGATCGCGGTGATCTGGGCCGAGGTGCTGAAGCTCAGGCGAGTCGCCCGGGAGGACGACTTCCTGGAGATCGGCGGTCACTCCCTGGTGGCCGCGCAGGTGATCACCCGGGTACGGGAGACGTTCACCGTGAACGTGCCGATCAGGGTGCTGTTCGAGAACCCGGTGCTCGCCGACTTCGCCGAGGCGGTGGACGGCGCGTCGGCCAAGGCCGAGGCGAAGGCCGGGGTCTGAGCCCGGGGGGCTGCCGCCGGGGGGGGGGGCCC
>NZ_JBEXUE010000466.1:0-7771 GCF_040614275.1 Streptosporangium sp. NPDC006013 | reverse complement strand
CAGCTGCTTGTGTTTCGGGGAGGCGGCGCGGCGGGTCCAGGCGACCGGGGACCTGCTGATCGAGCGCTACGAGGGCAAGACGATCCTCGCCGTCTCCCACGTCACGCCGATCAAGATGCTGCTGCGATTCGCGCTGCTCGCTCCCCTCAGCGCGCTGTATCGCATGCATCTCGACCTGTCAGCCCTGTCCCTGATCGAGTACTACGCCGACGGTCCGGCGGTGGTGAAGGCGTTCAACGACACCTCCCACCTGCGCTGAACCGGCGGTTTCGGGTGGCGGTACGGTGCCGGGCCTCCGGCCGACGATCGGGCCCGATGCGGGAGACGGCCGACACTCGCCTCCCGCATCGGTGCGCGCGTCCACACCCGGTGTGATGGCCGTATCCCATCACACCGATGCGGATCCCGGCAGCGCGCGGGACCGGCCATCCTTGCTCTCATCGCTTTCCCCTGACGCTCGTCTGTCCCGTCCCGCTTGATTCATATTTCAGCGCAGACGACTTGCCGTTCGGTTGGAGCCCACTTGGGACCCGTTAGGCTTGGAACACGGCGGACGAGCCGGCCGGGCGGCCGCGTCGGGTCTCTTCGGAGACCCGCCGAGGAAGGTCCGGGCTCCACAGGGCAGGGTGGTCGGTAACGCCGACCCGGGGTGACCCGCGGGACAGTGCCACAGAGAACAGACCGCCTCCCCTCGCGGGGAGGTAAGGGTGAAACGGTGGTGTAAGAGACCACCAGCGCCCACGGTGACGTGGGCGGCTCGGTAAACCCCACCCGGAGCAAGGTCAAGAAGGGGTGCTCTCCGGAGCGTCCCGCGCGCGACGCTTGAGGGCTGCCCGCCCGAGCCGCGCGGGTAGACCGCTTGAGGCCGCCGGCAACGTCGGCCCTAGATGGATGGTCGCCTCCTCACGCAAGTGAGGAACAAAACCCGGCCTACAGGCCGACTCGTCCGCCCTCATGGCTTTGACCTGCATCGGAGCAATCATTCTGTGCCCGTGTTCCGCTGCTGTTCCGCCAGCGCAGGAATGATCATGCTTTCAATGGCTCCGTGACCAAGATCCTCGTCGTCGGGGAACAGGTTGCGGAAGTAGCGGGCGGTGGTCTCGATGGAGGCGTGTCCGAGCAGGGCCTGGATCTGGGCGTGGTCGGCGCCGGCTTCGCGCAGCCGGGTGGCGTAGGTGTGCCGCAGCCGATGCGGGCGCAAGGTCGGCAGGCCAGCGTCCTTTCCGACCGCGCGCACGACGTCGGTGACGCCGTCGACCGAGAGCTGTCCGCGCTGGCCCACCCACACCCCATCCCCGACCGTGTCCGCTAGCTCGGGCCGCGCCGCCAGCAACTCGGCGCGCACGAGCAGCCAGGCGGTCAGGCGTTCGCGGGCCGGGACTGGCAGGGGGACGGTCCGGACCTCGTCGCCTTTGCCGTGCAGGCGGACGGTTCCGCTGCGCGCGGTGATCGGCACGTCACCGACGCACAAGCGCCGGCATTCTTCGGCACGGGCTCCGGCGCCGAGCAGGACGGCGATGAGGGCGGCGTCACGGGGGCCGCGCCGGTCGGCGGCCCGGCGTACCGCGTTCTCCTGCGCCCGAGACAAGGCATCCGGGGCGCCGGGCTTGGGGACCCGGGCGCGTTTGACCGCCAGGCGCAGCGCGGGCCCGTGTTCATACAGCAGCGTCACCGCGGCCAGCGCCTGGTTCACCGTCGCCGGTGACGCACCACCGGCGAGCAGGTGCCGGCGCCAGGCGGTGACCGCGGCCTCGGCGCCGACCAGGTCGACGAACGCGTCCGCGTGCTCGGCCGTCCGCGCGAGCAACCAGTCCCGGTAGGCGAAGGCTTGGCGCCGGTAGGCGGTCACCGTGTTCGCCGCCAGCGCGCACCGATCGAGATGCGTGGCGAAGGCGGCCAACGCCACCTCGGCGGCGACCGCCACCGATCCCGGCTCAAGGCCGGGCCGGATCGCTACCACGTTGCCCGCGCCGAGACCCCCCCGATCGGCAACCCGGTTGTCGATCGGACCGCTCGCCCGACCGTCCCCCTGGTCGTCAATCTGGTTGCCGGTTTCGCTGTCGTCACCTTTGTTGATCTTGTTGTCGGTGCTCGCGGTCGCCCTCCGGACCCCTCTCCTTGTTATCCGGGGAGTTTTTCCGACGTTGGCTCCGGGCCCGGCTAGATGTTATCCGGGGAGATCATATCGACTCTCCCCGGATAATCATACTTATCCGGGGAGCCACGCGGGCCGGCGCGAAGACCATCGGAGCGCGGCGCGAACCAGGAGCTCCAAGGGAACGCAGGCGAGCGGGCAACCGGGTCCGCGACTCGGTCGTCTCACAGGCGCCCTGTCACTTCACGTTTGAGAGCACTTCTTGCTCAAACGCCTGCCCGTCTCCGCCGCCCTGGTCGCCACCGCGCTGATCGCCCCGGCCGTCGTTGGCTCCGCCACTGCCTCCGCCGTCACCACCGCGGCGTCCGCGTCCGCGGCGAGCTCGACGGCCGCGTGCAGTTATCGCCGTGACGGCCTCGTGTGGCGGTGCATCACCCCGGGCGCGTACTGCCCGAAGGCGGCCCGCACCAAGTACGGGTATGCGAAGGTTGCCAACCACAGGTACAAGTGCTCGGTGTACAGCAACGGCCAATGGCACTGGAAGCGCCTCTAACCTCCAGGCACGATGCAACACCTCGCCTGGCTCGTTGAGCCAGGTGAAGCCGGGTTGTCACGCTTATCACGCATGGAGTTGAGGTGGTAGAGCTTCAGTCGGCCCGATGTTCTCATGGAAGACCAGACGGTCGTCGGGAGTGGTGAGCTGTTGCACCACCCCATGACACCGGGACCCTGGTCAGGGTTTATTACACAGCTGGCGGAAGGGTTCTTGCGGCAGATATTGCCGCCATTCCTCGACGGTGAGTGAGCGGTGGGCCTGAGCGCACAGAGCGACTGGCAGATTGGATGGTACGGATAGGTCCCACCATCGTATCGTCCCGTTATCCTCGCCTGATAACAGCACCGGCCTGCCCTCTATCTGGCCGAAGGCCACTGCGGTTACGGGACCGTCACGCCCTTCAAGTGAATGGCCGAGCGGAGTTCTGGTATTCAGATCCCATATTCGCACCGTGCCATCATCTGAGCCGAATGCGGCGACAGGTCTACCGCTGTACTTTCCAAGAGCCAACGCATTGACGTGGCCGGCGCCAAGGACGAGAGGCTCGCCGAGCAGTTTCCTGCTTTCCAGGTCCCATATTCGTACGGCGCCATCATCTCCGCCTGACAATGCGATGGGTTTTCCCTCCAGCTGCCCGAAGGCCACCGCCTCGACTGGCTCCTCATGGCCTTTGAGTGGTTCGCCGAGTTGCTTTCCGCTGCCCAAGTCCCATATTCGTACGGTGCCGTCGTCGTGACCGGAGACCACAATTTGTTTGCCGTCCAGGTATCCTAGAGCCACGGAATAGATCATGGTCGTGCCCGAGGCAAATGGAGGATAGAGCTCCTTCTCGCCGAGCAGATCCATCACCGCAATGCCGTCGTACCCGCCAAATACGGCTATCGATCTTCCATCCAACTGCCCGAGGGTAATTGCGAAAATGGTTCCGATACCTTTCTTGAAGGAGAGTGGGATGCCTGGCTGGTCTGTCTCGGCGAGGTGCCACAGCCATGCTGTGGCGTTGTTGTTGGCGGAGACCGCGATCGGTTTATCGTCCAGAAGTCCGATCGCGGCCCCGTAGACCGGGCTGATGACTTCGGGGGTCAGGCTGCCGATCTCCTTCCTGCTCGCCGAATCCCATAGGCGCACGGTGCCGTCATTGCTGCTGGAGACCACGACGAACTTGCCACCCAGTGGTGTGAGATGTATCGAGTTGACACGGTCGACATGACCCTTGAGGGGCTGGCCGTACTGCCTTCCAGCAATGATGTCTAGAGAAAGCGTCGTGTCGCCCTTGGCCGCCAAGATCATAGGCCGACCGTCGAGGTCAGCGAGTGACAGCGCATTGATGGAGCCGGTAAAATATTTGAGGATCTCCCGGCCGCTAATCAGATCCCATACTCGAACGGTGCTGTCAGCGCCTCCGGACACCGCAATGGACCTGCCGTTCAATTGGCCAGTCACCACGTTGGCGACACCTCCGGCATGGCCTGTAAGCGCTGCACCCAGTTGTTTTCCAGTGATGAGATCCCACACTCTCACCGTGCCGTCATCTCCACCGGACACCGCGATGGGTTTTCCGTTCAGCTGACTCATCGCCACCGAGTAAACGGGGCGGGTAGGATCAGGTTCGATCAAATCAACGAGATTGAAATAGTTATTCGTGCGGCTCTTGAGTGACTGCCCGCGCTGCTGCCCAGTGGCCAAGTCCCAGATACGCACAGTTCCGTCATCGGCCCCTGATACGACGACCGGCTTGCCAGCCAACTGACCGAACGCCACCGAATTGACCTCGCCTTTGTGGCCTTTCAGTGGCTGGCCACGCTGATACCCGGTGGCCAGATCCCATACCCGGACGGTGCCGTCCTGTCCGCCGGACACTGCGATAGGTTTACGATCCAACTGGCCGAATGCCATCGAATAGACGTCGCCTTTGTGGCCTTTCAGTGGCTGGCCACGCTGATACCCGGTGGCCAGATCCCATACCCGGACGGTGCCGTCCTGTCCGCCAGACGCGACGATAGGCGTACCGTCCAGCTCGCCAGCGGCAAGCGACAGGAAGGTGTCGGCCTCACCCACAAGAAGTGGGCTCACCGGGTTGGTGTAAGCGTCGAGCATGCCGCGGCGGGCTTCATCAGTGCGGGCAGTATCAAACGCGGCCACCCCAAGCAGCCGAGACAGAGCCGGAGCGGTATCCATGATGCTCTCGCTCTGCGCGGTTAGCTGTCGCGACACAGCGATTTTGCGCTGACGGTCTGCCTCGGCTGCGGCGTTATTGGCTGCGGAGACAGCGATGCCTGCGCCGGCTAAGGATGCGAGCAGGGCCAGAACCAGGGAGAGAGCCAGCGCGGTGCGCGTGCGGCGGCTGCGTCGCCTGGCATGGGTGTCGGCAGCCGCGCTGGTCTCGAGGAACTGGGTTCGCGCGCCGTCTAGGAGGAGGTGGCGAATGTGATCGGCTTCCCAGCGAGAACGGGCATCCTGAGCGGCCGTAAGGCGGGTTCCCTGGTAGAGGTAGGCGGAGTCGCGGTCGTGCTCGAGCCAGTTGCGGGCGTCGTGGCCGAGTTGCTGGTGGATCAGCAGATCGGATCGGTCGGCATCGATCCAGGTGCGGAGTCTGGGCCAGGCGCGGATCAGCGCCTCATGGGTGACCTGGACGCTGTCGGCATCGATGGTCAGCAGCCGGGCCCGGGCAAATTGGTCGAGGAAATACCGGATCGCAGCGTGATCGGGTGAGGACGGTGCCGGGAGCAGATCGGCCAGCGGGAGCCTGCGGGCGGTGTCGGAGGCATCTTCGCCGAGCCGGACCAGGCGCGGCAGCAGCCGGCGGGCGACCTGACGGCTGGCCAGGGTGAGCTGGTCGAGTGTAGCGTCAGCGGTCCTGGCCAGGGACTGGGCGATGCCGCCTGTGGCACGGTACCCAGCCAGCGTCATAGTGCGGCCTTCGCGGTGCCGCCAGGTGGCCAGCAGGGCGTGGGACAGGAGCGGCAGGACAGCGCCCGCTCTGGTCGCCGACCGCTGTGCGCTGGCGCCGAGATCTTCCAGCAGCAGATCCACCAGGCCGTTCTGCAGGACGAGACCAGCAGCCACTGCAGGTTCCTCGATGGCTGCCTGTAGTTGGCCAGCTGTCATTGGGCCGACAACTACAGGCCGCCCCAAAGCGTCGACCAGCTCTGGATGGGGCGCGCAGTGGCTGAAGAAGTCGGCCCGCAGACCGATGACCACGATCGCAGGCGCCTCTGACACAGGGTCCGCGCACGCTGAGTGAAGCGCCTGGATGAAGACCCGACGTTGCTCCTCGTATGGGCAAGCGCTGAACACCTCCTCGAACTGGTCAACGATGAGGATGAACGGCTCGTCACGGCCGACGGTTCCTGACGTTAGTACGGCACGCAGGTGAGCGGGGTTGGTCTGGAGCTGCTGCCGGAGCTGCATCGATTCCGAGCCGTCCAGAGCGGCGAACCGTCTGGCCAGCACCCCTACCGGGTCATCGCCAGGGTTGAAGGCGATCACGCGAGCCATGCCCGTATTTCGAGAGGAACCACGCAGGGCCGGTATGAGGCCAGCGTGCAGCAGCGAGGACTTACCTGCGCCGGAGGGGCCGATCAGCACCAGGAGGCCCGGTAAGGACAGGTGCTCAGTTACTCGGTCGATTAGGGACGTAGTGAGGTCCTCGCGGCCGAAGAAGACCGAGGCGTCCTGAGGCCCGAAGGCGGCCAGCCCCCGATAGGGGCTGAATTCTCCCGGCTCGTGAGCTGATCCGGGCGTGTAGGCGGGGTTGGGGGCGAGGGGTTGGCGGTCGGTGTGGTCGACGGCATGGCGGCGCGGGGCGGGAAGGCCTTGGTCGGTGAGGGTACGTGACAGCGACCGGTAGATATCGTCCAACGTGAGCAGGGACGGAGCGACGGGGTCGCCCGCGGTGAGCAGGTCGATGAGGGCGCCGGTGAAGGCAGTGTGGCCCTGTCCCGGTGGCGCCCACGCGTACTGGTCGCTATCTGTCGAAGCCAGCAGGTACATTCCTGACGGGGTGGCGTTGAACGCCTGCTCCGCTTCGCGCCTGGCCCTGACGACTTCTTGCGCACGGCCAGCGAAGCAGCAGTCGAGGACGACCAGGGTGAGGGGGGCCGAGCAGTCGGACAAGGCTTCGCGCAGCATCGAATAGGGCAATGCCTGATGGGCCGGGATGCCTTCGTTAAGGTTGAGTGTGGCCTGGGTCGACAGGTACAGCTCGTTGCGGGCGCTGACTAGGCCATGGCCCACGTAGTACACGACCAGGACACCATCAGCCTGACGGGCCGCCTCTACAACAGCAGCGCCAACTTCTTGTGGGTCGGCAGGGTCGAGCAGCGTGGTCAAGTAGGCGGGGGCGAGGCCAGCGCGTTCGACCAGGCAGCGGCCCAGATCACGCACAGTGTCCGTGATAGCGGGTACGGCCGCTAGGCGCGAGCCCGGAAGAAACGTGCCAGAGCCGATGAGCAGCACCCGAACACCCGCCGAGCCCAGTAGCAAGCCGGCGGACTCACCCGGCGTCATCGGCGGCCGCACTCGGAGCACTGGTAAGAACCCGTGCAAGCTGTCTGGCCAACGCCTGGGTCCCATCCAGGTCCAGCGCCTGAATGCCCTTGGCGCTGATCTCCACCGACTCGTCACCACGAGCGATCTTCACGCTGATCTCGTTCTTTCGGGTGCCGAGCCATGCGATCACCACGCTGGTCACACTGGCGATCACCCCGCCCGCACCGAACACAATCTGAAGGGTCTCCGGCGCTAACCCCAGCGCGCCTTCTGGGGGCATCGCGTCGACCACCCGGACCCTTCCCTGCAGCCCGGACTCCGCCACCAGCCAAGCGCGCAGGTCACGCATCTGGTCAGCGGGAGCATCCGTGCCCATGGTCACCAGTATGTCCACAGAAATCCCTGGATTAGAGGAGATCGGGCGGCCGCCCCGCGCCAGCCATTGACATCACCATGGCCTATCGCGTCCATGTCGGCTAGATACTTGGAGCCGGAATTCTTTGCCAGCGCGTCGCAGCCATCAGCCGATACGCCGACGGGTGTGTCCAGTTAACGGTGTAACTCGGTTTTGAAATTTCTCTATCGAGAACTCGGGGACAGACGACCTTCGAAGGTGATCGCGAAGGCGT
>NZ_JBEXUE010000465.1:0-7774 GCF_040614275.1 Streptosporangium sp. NPDC006013 | reverse complement strand
AACTCAGGGGGATATCTCTTCGACATGCCGACCTCTCGAAGGGGGCGGGGGCATGTAGTCAATCAAAGCGACTCCACGAAAGCCGGGGTACATCAAGCTGTCCATCAAACCCGGACGGGTTCAGACCGCCTGGCGGTGCTCGGGGCGATTTTCGTTCCGGGAGGAGGCGCACACCGCGGAGAACGCGCTGGCGAGCATGCAGGTGGTCACGTGCCGATACCACGGAACCCATTTCCGGACCTGGTACTGATCCAGTCCGGACAAGTCACTGGACCCGTTCTCCGGATGCTCCGAAGCGAGATGGGCCGCCGCAGCCGAAGCCAACTCAGCGACCGGGGTCTCTTTTCGGCAGTGCACGAGAAAGCAATATCGATCGCCTGCCGACCGCCCCACCTGAACGGACAGGACGCCATGAACATAGCCCTCCGCCCTGCTTTCCCTCGGGAAGGGCGAGGACGCGAACGAAACTCTGTCGCCGTTCTCGCACTGAATGAACTGCAAAGTTTGAGGCGATGCCTTTCCGCGGGATCTCTGGAAAGATCCAGCCGCAGACACCACGGGCGCATCGGGAAGAAAGTCAGGCGGAATTGCCATCACGTACGAAACGCCCCGGTCGTGCAGCATTTTCCGGAGCCTTGGGTCCGTTCCATAGGTAGCGCCACCCACCACGTACGAGAAGGGCGTCCGCGAATCGATGGCCCGTGTCAACATCTCTGCGACGAGCTCGGGCTTGGTGCGATGGGCTCCTGGCGGCATCGGCACGCCGGCCCGCCGGCACCGTACCGAGTCCTCGGCCCAGAACCTCGGCAGATACAGCTCGCGATCGACGAAGGGGCGCACCCCGAACGAGGCATAGGCGAGCATCACCGCGACCTGACAGTTCTGCGTCGGCCCCCGGTCACCGCACCCCTGCCGGGCCACTCCGACGGATCTGTCCCCCTTCTTCAGGATCTGCAGTTCCTGAATGATGAACAGTCCCCTGTCCGCCGCCAGATGGTCCATCACATAGGAGTAGACAATGTCGCGGAGTCGGTCGGCATCCCACTTGGCCCCGCTCAACAGCCACTCGATCCGGTGCGCTGTAGGATGCCCGGCACACTCGGCCAATTGCCAGGAGTTCTTCCGCGGAACCTCTCCCAGCAGCGCCTGCACCAGATCCTTGAATGTGGTACGAGGCTCTGTCCGAACGAAAAGTTCCTTGCCAACACGTTCAAGGAGGTCGGCGAGTTCACGCCGCAGGGAAAGTCGGGACACGTACCGGCCCACCACCGTTCAGCAGCTGGAGTCATTAAGGAGAAGTTCTTGATCCGGGACTTTCATGGGGGACTATGTGGCATGATCACCTACGTGCGTGAAACCGATGGTCGCAAATCCTCCTAAAAACATCAAGTGAGGCGCCCGGATTTTTCGGAAAGGCCCCAACTACCGTTAAGGGTGTATCGGAAGGAAAGGAAGACTATGGCGCCGACGATTCAGTCAGGAGTTCAAGGAGGAAGCCGTCCACATGGTGCTGGACGGTCCGCGGCCGGTGGCCGCACGTGGCCAAGGAACTTGGCATTCATGACACCAGCCTCGGGAACTGGGTGAACGCCTATCGGTGAACTCGTGGGAATGACATGGGTCCGTCGCGGGATACCGGGGAGAGGAAAAGCGAGCGTGAGCTCGACCTGGAGAGAGAACCGGAAACTTCGCGAGGAGAACGAGTTCCCGAAAAAGCCGCGGCCTTCTTCTCTCGGGAACAGCGGTGAGCGCCAAGTACGAGCTCATCGACACAGAGAAGGCCACCTATGCCGTCATGGACATGTGCGCGTGACTGGGCGTGTCCCGATCCGGTTATCACGAGTGGCGTGGCCGGGCCTCAACCCTTGTCCTGTCTCGCCTTCGAAGCAGATGTAGGTGCCCAGGTCCGCCCAATGCCGTTTAGTTAACGATCATGCTCTGGCTTGGGAGTGTCTGGACAGGAGCGCGACGGTGGGCGGTCCTGCGTGCCGGATGCCCCTGTCGGAGGGGCGGCGTTCTCTGTAGCCGCTTCGTCGGGTGCGTTTGACGGCTCGGGGGTAGCTGCGGTGTCGACGGGAGGGGTTGCGGTTGCGGGGTCGGCCGACCTGGTGGACGGTGCGTGCCCAGAGCATGTCATAGGGCTCAGGGGGAAAGGCCGCCCGGTCGGTGACCGAGCGGCGCACGATGCGCCGGGTGGCCAGGAACTTGATCCGGTCGGGGTCGATTCCCGCGGTGGTGGCCGCGACGCAGATCAAGGTGGCCAGGGCCCAATGGGTGAGGAGGTAGGCTCAGATCTCCTGGCGCACCAGGTCGGGAGTGCGTGACCGCAGGACCCGGCCCGGGCCGCGCAGATGGGTTTTCAACTGGTCGAACCCGGTTTCAGCCTCCCACCGCTGGTGGTGGCAGGAGGCCAGGTGCCCGGCGGTGGCGTTGGCCGGGTCGAGGATGCTGGTGATCAGCCTGATGTGGTCGCCTTTGCGGTCGGGCACGGTGTAGTCGACCACGCGAACGACCACAGCCCGGTCGAGGTCCCGGCCCTGGCGGGCGTCTTCACGCAACCGTTCCTTCTGCGATCTGTGCAGGCCGACCACGGGGTTGGTGATGACCGCGAGCCAGGACCCGTCGTCCAGGTCACACAACCAGTACGGGCGGAGCCCGGCCTCCACCCGCCACAGCAGCTGGGCCCCGGTACGGCGGGCCTGACCCCAGGCGTAGAAGCTGTAGAAGCCGCGATCGGCGAGCAGCAGCATGTCGTCCTCCAGCCGCTCGTACAGGGAATAGGCCAGGGTCTGTTCACCGTCCCAGCAGCCCGACGCATCCGCCGCGACGATCGCGTGACTGGCGCACTCGCTGATAGCCACAACCCGGGCCTACGGAAACGCGGTCTCATACCCGCCCGCGCTGTCCTTGGGAAACTCTTCGAGGTTCGCCGGAGTGTCGGGCAGGTCGAGCACGAACCCGTCGATTCCTGTTCGGCGAGGGTGTACCCGCCACGTTGCGCGTATCGCATGCCTCGGTCGTACAGCCGGAACCGCGAAGCGTCACGACCCTGGGGACCCTACGAGTCCAGCCGGAATATCGGACTCCGTTGGAGGTCCGCAACAAGTACCTGAGCCGACGGCTCGCCGCATGAAGCGATCATCAGGAAGCTGTCCGAAAAACGCGGGGCTTCTCAGAGTCTCCACCGATCCCGGAGCCGCTCAGACATCACTGATGGTCTCGTTCCGACTGAGCACACCCACGCTTGTCGGGTCGAGTTCAACACCATCTGTCCACATAAGGGCATCTCGATGAACCGGCCGACCGAGGTCTATCTCGGCCAGGTCGATCCTACGACCCCCACTTTCCTCGGCCGAAAACCCTGCTGCCTTCTTGACGCAGGACAGTTATGTGCAACTGCTGATTTTCAGCGGTTGCACACAGAACGTTCTCACCCCTCTACTCATGCTCTGGGTCACACTGCCCTGCGCCCGAGGTCTTCGGCGAACTCCGTCCAGGCGGCAGCGCTTTCCTCGGCCGCCTGGCAGACCAGGCCTATGCAGTGCTCGGGAACCGCGTCGATCAACTGCTCCCAGCTCGGCACGAGTGAAGCACTCACGCTGAGCATGCGCAGGAGGAGCCGGCCACGCTCTCCAGACCGGAGAGATGGGTCCTTGATCAGGGCATTCAGCGACGACGTTCTGCTCCGATCATGCTTAGGTTCAGGCAGCAGGTGCGGCGGCTGGCGACGTTCGGGTGCGATGCCTGGAGGAAGAGTATTCGAAGTATCCTGCTGCTTCCGAGGCGCTGGTCCAGGCGACGCACCAGCGGACCTCCGTGAGTTCGGTAAGGGATCTTCTTCTCGCCTCAGACGGTCACGGACATCCCGTACTGTGTTTGGCGAGATCCCTGACTGCTGCGCGATCTGCCGGAGCGAGGCCTGCGGATCTTCTGTCATCAGTTCGGCCGCATGGATCCGACCTGCGGAACTGTCCAGTGGACGGATCCGGCCGTCGCACCCCACCCGTGTCTTCAACTGAGCGCTCTCGGGAAATGTCGCACGGCGGATGGCGTTCACCGTTCGGGCAGACAATCCCGCGACCCTGGCGATGGCCCTGTCGGACCAGTGCGGATGCGACCGGACGATCCGACCGGCTGCCGCGGAGCGATCGGCGGCGGAGAGCGGAAGGCCATGGGAGACGTTCTCCTTGACCGCGATCACGAAGGCGTCGCGCTCGACGCCTTCGAAGAATTGTACCCGTATGGTTTCCTCTCCGCGCAATGCCGCCGCCCGCAACCGGTGCATCCCGTCCACGACTCGCATGGTGGATCGGTGCACGACGATCGGGGGTAGCTCACCGTCCAACTCGGAGAGCAAACGTACGTGCTGATGGTCCTCCCCGATAGCTCGCGGCGAGTCCGCGGGGAGCAACTCGTGAACGGAGACTGTCTCAACCACCGAGAGACTGGGTTGGCAGTCCTCATCCAGCACCTTTCTCCTCATTCGGGACGCGTCCGGCGACTCCGCCGCTGCCCAAGCAGCCAAAGCTCTTCCCCCTTATGAACCGAAAGCCATTCCAAAATGCACCAATATGCCAAAATAAGTCAATATTTGAATGTTATCCGTTAGCTTTGGCGAACTATCAGAAACGGATTGCCCCAATTGGCACTTCTCGCGGTGCGGCCATCCGCTCATCACGACGGGCACGGATGCGCTGAGCAACGCAATACAGAAGCACACTCTTCGGATGAGGAACCAGGCGAGCCGCAGCCCCCCGCCGCAAAAAGCACACCACCCAAGCCCCGGACCGCTGCTGGACGTAGGGCTGGTAGCGCATCGTTGCAAGGGTCAGCGAGGGACCGCTCCAGTGGTCAATCCGAGACTCCAGCTAGGTGTCAACTAGTGATGAACATGGGACACAGGGTGGTTTTTGGTGGTTTACACCCAGGGATGATTGGATATCTGTCGTGAAGATTTGTCAACCTCTGGGATCTGCGAGGGCTCGTAATGTATATGTGTATCCGTCGACGGATGGCAGCGGAACCCAGGAGGAGTAACTAGGGTGGCCACTCTGGCTGAGCGGCTGACCGAGGCCTTGCGCGTGAAGAACCTGTCAAACCGCGAAGTGGCCCGAGCGCTCAAGAAAGCGGGCACACCGATCTCGCACGCCTACATCGGACTGCTATGCAACGGCACAAAGGTCAACCCCACCTTGGAGCAGATGGAGGCGCTTGCTCGATTCCTAGGCGTAACGGTGGGTTGGTTGGCGGGTGAAGACGTGCCGCGGACCCCGCCGGCGGAGCATGTGCGATGCTCGCTGACCCCCGAAGAGGAATACCAACAGCAGCAGGTTGTGGATGACCTGACTGCGCTCGGTGTGCTAAACGTCGCCGAACGAATGACCGGACTCTCCCCATTGTCCATCGAGGCCATTGCGACAATGGTCGAGGCGATGCGCGCGGCCGAGCAGCTCGATCAGGGCGAAGACGCGTAGAAGCTAACGTCGGGGAGGTCAGGTAACATGCCCGATCTGGCCTGGAAAGGTTCACGATCGTGCGATCTCCTGAGCTGTGGACAGCCCTGGAGTCAGCTCCTATCCCTTACCCTTTCACGCTCGACGCGTACCTACAGGAAATTCAGCGCATCCGCGGTCGCCCCCTACACATGCACGATCTACCCGTCGAAGCAACCGCTGTCGCGTGCGGGCTGTGGATCGCCACGCGTAAGGCTGACCATATTTTCGTCGCTCCTGGTGCCAAGGGCGTGCTGCGCGTCAACATCGTGTTGCACGAGGTAAGCCACATGCTCCTCGATCACGGCCAAGTCGGTGGTATCGAAGAAGCCCTGTCCCGGCTGATGAAGCCGACCATCGAGACGGTCGAAGCTATCGCCGCTCGCAGTCGCTATGAAACCCGGGAAGAACGTGACGCCGAGCAACTCGCCACGCTCATCCTCATGCGCGCAAACGAACCGCCGCCCGACCAAAGAGATCATGGATTGCGCATGATCGAGCAGACATTTGGATACTCGGCGGAGGATATGCTTGAGCATCATTGACTGGGCGGCCCTCGTTCTGCTGTGGGCCGCCACGCTGCTACGCCTGCCCGCAGCTCGCCGCTCCTACCAGCAGCGGACGCTCTGGGGCGCCTTCTTCTGGCTCGCGATGTCCCGGGTTTTCTCCGCTGAACCGGTCGTGACATGGCTGGACACAGTGACCGGGATGGAGTGGGCGACCTTGTGCCGGCATCTGACCGGCCTCGCATCTGCCACGTGCCTGTTGGCCTACGTCGAGGTGATCAGCCGCGGCAGCCGAGAATCCCGGAGCCACTGGATCTGGCCAGCGGCCGTGGTCGTGATAGTGATCTTGGTGGTCATGTTCACCGCCCGGGGTGGGCGAATTTACTGGGTCGACGGTGCCCACGCGCCCGGTGCCACCTCCACCCCCGGCCGTATCTACCTCGCCATATTCGATTTCTGGTTGATGTACTGCCTGGGCATGGCCGGATGGATGTTCGCCGGCTACGCCCGCGTTGCTCCACCACTCCTACGTCTTGGCCTAGTGTTATCCACCATCGGCATGATCTCCGGAGTCCTCAACCGTGGTCACGTTATGGTGATCAACCTGGCTAGCCTGTTCTGGCCGGGAACGGACGCGCGCGAGTGGCCTGTCTTCGGCCAGACGACGTTCTTGCTGTGCATCGCGGGAATCACGGCCGGGACGTCGATCCCAGCATGGCGGGCGGCGTCCATCAAGATCCGGCAGGTCCGCGCGCTGAGGGATCTGCATCCGTTGTGGGAGGCGCTCACCCGTCAGTACCCGGATGTGACACTGGGCATGGAAGGCACGCTCCGGGTCCAGTTGTACCGGCGGGTGCTGGAGATCCGCGACGGGATGCTGTCACTCACCTCCGTCGTACCGCCGCCGACGGGCGACAATCCACGTGAGGTCGCATCATGGGTCGCGTCTTCGTTGAAGGAGGCCCGCTCCGGTCAAGGAAAGGGCACACCGTCTGGGATCATTCCGGGGCCGGATTTCGCCGGCGACATCGAAAGGGAAATCGCGTGGCTTCGGCAGGTCGCAGCAGCGTACAAGCAGATCCGCAGGCAGACAGTCGCTTCGCCCGTGGTATGACGGAGGTGTTCGCACCCGCGCACTTTGTCATAGGACTGCCCCTGACCGTGGGCGCGGTCACCGACAGCTGGATCGGCCTCGGCTGGGGCGCACTGGCTGCTGGATTGTGCGGCGGTATCCCGCTCGGAGTGATCTTGACAGGCGTGCGATCGGGCCGGTTCGGTGACAAGCACATCACCGACCGCAGTCAGCGCCCGTGGCTGATCGGCGTGATCGTCGCCCTAGTGCTCACCGCGTTGGCCCTCTTGGTCGTACTCGGTGCCCCCCACGTGATGGTCGCGTGCGTGACCATCATGCTCGCCACATTGGCCGTGACCGGACCGATCACGTTCTGGTGGAAGATTAGCTTCCATACGGCGGTTGCAGCCGGCAGCGTGGTGATGCTTGCCTGGCTCCTGCCACCGGTTCCCGTGTACGTGGCCGGTAGCATGCTGGTGGCGGCGATTGCCTGGTCCCGAGTGGTGATCCGCGACCACACACCCGCCCAGACCGCTGCAGGGGCGATAGCAGGCGGAGCCGCGACGTGGCTCACGCTGGCTATCCTCTTTTAATCCTGTACCGCGCTTGTGATGTACCCCGGCTTTCGTGGAGTCGCTTTGATTGACTACATGCCCCCGCCCCCTTCGAGAGGTCGGCATGTCGAAGAGATATCCCCCTGAGTT
>NZ_JBEXUE010000464.1:0-7803 GCF_040614275.1 Streptosporangium sp. NPDC006013 | reverse complement strand
GATGTCGGCGATCATTCTTATGCGGTCGATGCGGCTGAGCGGGCTACTGAGGTCCTCCCCCTGCAGCTCTCGACGCACGATGTGCGTCGTGGCTCGTATCTCGATGAACCCTCGGCCCATCAGATAACGCACTGCGTCCTGAGCCGACAGACGCGCCTCTCGACGTCGTAAGAGCCGCCAGCCCATTACTCGCTCCCTCAATGAAAAGCGCGTTGTCGTCACCGTTGTCGTCAAGCACAACGAAAAGCGCCCCGGCCATGATTGGCTCGGGGCGTTTGTGCTGCTCAGTTGTTGTGGTCAGGGGCGGGGTCGAACCGCCGACCTTCCGCTTTTCAGGCGGACGCTCGTACCGACTGAGCTACCTGACCTTGGTGGTGGATCGAACACCTACCTGAGCGGTCCTGACGGGACTTGAACCCGCGACCTCCACCTTGACAGGGTGGCGAGCACTCCAAACTGCTCTACAGGACCTTGCTTGGCTGGGGCTTTTGTCCCCGGCCTTTCTGGCTTTGCCAGCCTACCAGTTCTTCGGAGGTCTTCGACCTGCCGTTTCCCTGGCGAGCCTTGGCTCTGCCGGTGCCCCCAACGGGATTCGAACCCGTGTCGCCGCCTTGAAAGGGCGGTGTCCTAGGCCACTAGACGATGGGGGCTCGGGACTCGCGTCCCGTTCCTTCGCCGTGCTCCGCTGGAGACCTCTGAAGCATAGGGGACTTTTGCCCCGTTGCCAAAGCGGCTTTCCGGCCTACGGCGTCGGTGTGACGGTGATGGACCCCGTTGGAGACGGGGCAATCGTCGGCACAGGAGAAATTGTACGGCCAGGCTCGGTCTCAACGTGACGCTGGATCTGAACCGACTGCTCACCGAGCCCTCCCAGGGTGATGTCGTCCCAGGCCCTCAGGCGGTGCGTATCGGCGTCGAAGTACAGAACCGAGGCCGCGACGGGGGTGGGTTCGTCGTGTTCGAGGGCTCGCAGCCCGGCGCCGCCGGTGGACCCCTGGACCAGGAGGCGGCTGCCGGAGGGCAGCAGTTCGGTGGATCGCTCGTGCGAGTGGCCGGTGAGGATCATCGGAGCCGCGCCGGAGAACCCCTTGGCGATCGTCGGGTCGTGGACGGCGATCAGGTCGACCTGCTTGGGGAGCCGGGCCAGCTTTGTGGCGTGGGAGCGGCCCAGCGCGTCGAGGGATTCGAGGTTGGAGTCGACGGAGACGGACTTGTCGGGGGTGAACCGGGGGTCGCCCAGGCCGTAGACGCGCAGCCCCGCCACGGTCTTGGCCGAGTCGTCGAGGACGACCGCGCCCTTCTGCCTGCTTACGGCCCGCTGGGTGGTCATGGAGTCGTGGTTGCCCCTGACGAAGACGTACGGGACGCCGAAAGTGCCGATCTCCTCGACGAACTTGTCCTCGGGGCCGGTGCCGTGGTCGGTCAGGTCGCCGGTGTCGATGATCGCGTCGATCTTGAACTGGGTGGTGACCGAGCGGATGAGGTTCCAGGCGATGGGGCTGAGGTGGATGTCGGAGACGTGCAGTATCCGGATCGAGGTGGGGTCGGCGTCATAGACCGGCAGCGCGGAGACGACGTCGTAGAGCTGGGAGACGTTGTTGACGAGCTTGGCGAGCTGGACCCGGTAGGACTCGAACCTGGTCACGATCGACTCGGCGTCGCCGACCAGCGTCGGAGCACCTGCCAGCAGGCCGGTGTACTTGGGTTCCACCACGGAGTCCGGCCGGAAGGTCAGGGCGACGGCGGCGCCCGTGCCGGCGATCGCGACGGCGACGCCCAGCGTGCCCGCGAGGGCAGGTCCTGGGCGGCGGAAGACGATCAGGGACGTGACCAGGGCGCCCGCCAGGCCGCAGAAGGCGGCACGCACGATCAGCGTCCTGACTCCGTTGCCCAGTTCCTCCTCCAGGAGCGCGGGGAGCCGGTCAGCCGAGAACCTGGGGTCGTCCAGGAACCCGCGTGCCCGGTCGGGGTTGATGTTCTCCAGGGTCACCCGGAGGCCGATCGGGGCGTTGTGCGTGTCGAACAGAAGTGTGCCGAAAGGGTGAGCATCCAACACGGTCTCCCCGGTCCACGAGGGCTCGGCGGACAGACCGAGCTCCACCGGACCGACATTGGACCGTACCGCCCCACCGAGCATGATGCCGAGCCACGCACCCGCCAGTGCGACGGCGGCGACGGCCGTGGTGCGGGCGATCCGCCTGCCCGCGCGACCAGTGGCGAGCCGACGGGTCCTCTGGGTCCAATCAGCGAATTTCATGGGCCTCCACCTCGCCCCGGGAACACCGGGGCAGAATGACAGGTGTGATCGAGATCTCGCGGGAGAAGTTTGAGGAGCTTGTGGCCGAGGCTCTGGACACCATTCCCCCCGAGCTGACGAAAGTGATGGACAACGTGGTGATCGTCGTCGTCGACGACCCGCCCGAACCAGATCTTCTGGGTCTTTACACCGGCATTCCCCTGACCGAACGTGGCGACTGGTACGCAGGAGTGCTACCCGACCGGATCGAGATCTACCGCAGGCCGATCTGCTCGATCTGCGAGACCGAGGAGCAGGTCATCGAAGAAGTGCAGATAACGGTCGTCCACGAAATCGCCCACCATTTCGGCATCGACGATGACCGGCTGCACGAGCTGGGCTGGTAACTAGCCCCGTACAACACACCAAAACCCCCGTTCCTGAAATATCACAGCTTATCATTACGGTTTGCATGCGCTTGATTGCTTTCGGTTGCGCGTCGGCCCTATAGCAGGCACCGTAGGTTACACAGTGAACACCCACAGTCAGTGTGCCTGCGAGCTCAGCGGAGTCCTATGGCGGCGACCAAGTCCGGCCGACTACCCGGGCGGCACCGCCGTCCGGCGGAACGCCAAGCGACCTACGGCGAGGTCATCGCCATCGGCGAGTTCCGCGCGCTCTGGATCGGCCAGGGGCTCTCCCTCCTCGGCGACCAGCTCTCCCGGGTGGCGCTGTCCGTCCTGGTCTTCGAGCGGACGGACTCGCCCCTGGCCACGGCGTCGGTCTATGCCCTGACCTACCTGCCACCGATCATCGGCGGGCCGCTCCTCGCGGGACTCGCCGATCGCCACGCCCGCCGGCGCATCATGCTCGTCTGTGACGTGCTCAGGGCCCTCCTGGTCGCGCTCATGGCGATCCCCGGCACCTCGTTCGTCATGCTGTGCGCGCTGGTCTTCTGCGTGGTGCTGCTCAGCGCGCCGTTCTCGGCGGCGCGGGCGGCGCTCCTGCCGGAGCTGCTCACGGGCGACCGCTACGTCGCGGGCTCCGCCCTGCAGAACATGACCAATCAGGGCGCGCAGATGCTCGGCTTCGCCGTCGGCGGCTTCCTGATCATGGGAATGGGGCCGTACCGCGCGCTGGCCCTGGACGCGGCGACCTACCTGGCCTCCGCGCTCATCATCGTCTCGGGCGTACGGCGGCGTCCCGCCCCCATCTCCGCCGACGAGAGCCGGCCCTCGATGTGGACGATGACCCGCGCCGGCGCCAGGCTGGTCTTCGGCGACCCCCGGCTACGGACGCTGGTGCTCTTCGCCTGGCTCTGCGGCTTCTACGTGCTCCCCGAGGGGATCGCGGCCCCGTACGCCGGTGAGCTGACCGGAAATCCCCGGCAGCTCTCCCTGGTCACCGGTCTGCTGATGGGGGCCATGCCCACCGGTACCGTCGTCGGCGCGTTCCTGTTCAGCCGCTACGTCAGCCCGTCGAACCGGCTGCGGTCGATGGGCTGGATGGCGATGCTGACCTGCGCGCCGCTGATCCTGTGCGCGGCGCAGCCGCCGCTGCCCGTAGTGCTGCTGCTCTGGTTCGTCTCGGGGCTGGGCGGGGCCTACCAACTCGCGGCCAACGCCGCGTTCGTACAGTGCGTCCCCGCCGAGCGGCGGGGACAGGCATTCGGGCTGGTCCAGTCGGGCCTGCTGGCCTCCCAGGGCGTCGGGATCCTGGTAGGCGGGGCCGCGGCCGACCACCTCGGCCCCGAGATGGTGGTGGCACTGGCCGGCGCGACCGGACTCGCCGTGGCGGCCGCGCTGGCCGTGCTCTGGAGGGGATCCCGCAGGGAGATCATCGAGAGGGTTCGCGCCGAGGCGAACTCCTGACTCACCCCTGGGTGCGGGGGTCGTCGCTACGCGGCGGCACCGTGCCGTACGGGGCCGAAGGGGGCTGGGGAGCCTGGTAGGGGGGATACTCGGGGGCCTGCTGGTGCGGAGCGCGGTGCTGGCTGGTGGCCTTGGCCCAGCCCTGCTCGGCCTTGGTCTTGGCGTCCACCCAGATCGGGTTGTCCTTGTTCTTGTCGATCAGGTCCTGGAGGACCGACCTGTCCTTGTTCTCCTCGGGCAGGAGCACCCAGCCGATCGCGTAGACCGCCACCCCGAGACCACCGAAGAAGGTGGCGACGGCGAGGGCCGCGCGGATGATGTTGGGGTCCACCCCGATGTAGCGTCCGAGGCCGGAGGCCACACCGGCGATGATGCGCCCGTCCCTGGTCCTGCGGAGCTGCTTGACGCCGGAAAAGTCGTTTTCGTTCATGTATTAAGACTGCCCCGTGGCGGGTCCTCATCACATCGGGACTTCCCCTGGCGCGACCCTGACATCCACCCTGTTCGGCTCGGCAATACCCTGACAGGGCCGAACAGAGAGGAAAACCCATGGACGACCTCCTGCGTATCGACGACACGCTCTCCGAGGAGCAGCGACTCATCCGCGACACCGTGCGGGACTTCGTCGCGGACCGGGTGCTCCCTCATATCGGCGACTGGTTCGAGGAGGCCACCTTCCCCGCCCGCGAGCTCGCCCCGGCGCTCGGCTCGCTCGGCGTGCTGGGCATGCACCTTCAGGGGTACGGCTGCGCGGGCCTCGACGCCGTCTCGTACGGGGTGGCCTGCCGCGAGCTGGAGGCGGGAGACTCCGGACTGCGGTCGTTCGTCTCCGTGCAGGGCTCGCTCGCGATGTTCCCGATCTGGAAGTACGGCTCCGCCGAGCAGAAGGACGAGTGGCTGCCCCGGATGGCCGCGGGCGAGGCGATCGGCTGCTTCGGCCTGACCGAGCCCGACCACGGCTCCGACCCGGCCGGCATGCGCACCCACGCCAAGCTGGACCCCTCGGGCGACTGGATACTCAACGGCGCCAAGATGTGGATCACCAACGGCTCGATCGCCGACGTCGCGGTGGTCTGGGCGCAGACCGAGGACGGCGTCCGCGGCTTCGTGGTGCCCGCGGACACCCCTGGCTTCACCGCCCCGGAGATCCACCGGAAGATGTCCCTGCGGGCCTCGGTGACCTCGTCGCTCTACTTCGACGACGTCCGCCTGCCCGCCTCAGCCGTACTGCCCGGGGTGCGCGGCCTGAAGGGCCCGCTGTCCTGCCTGTCCGAGGCGCGCTTCGGCATCCTGTGGGGCGTGGTGGGGGCGGCCCGCGCCTGCCTGGAGTCCGCAGTCGACTACTCCACCTCCCGCGTCCAGTTCGGCAGGCCCATCGGCGGCTTCCAGCTGACCCAGGAGAAGCTCGCGTGGATGTACGTCGGCCTGGGACAGTCACAGCTCACCGCGCTCCATCTGGGCCGCCTCAAGGACGCGGGGACCCTCACCCCCCGCCAGGTCAGCTTCGGCAAGCTCGCCAACGTCCGCGCCGCCCTGGACATCGCCCGCCAGGCACGCTCCATCCTGGGCGGCAACGGCATCACGCTGGAGTATCCGGTGATCCGGCACATGAACAACCTGGAGAGCGTGCTGACCTACGAGGGCACCCAGGAGATCCACACGCTCGTGCTCGGTGAGGCGCTGACCGGCATCCCCGCCTACCGCTGACGCTTCCGCATGCGTCCGAAGGTCCCGCAGGGCCCGGACACGCGCTCTGCCCGTGTCCGGCGCGCTCGGGCTACCTTCGGCGGGGGTGGCGCTGGGGCAGGCCGCAGGAGCGCCACTCGGGGGCCTGGGCCGCCCGCTCCAGCTTCTCCGCCCAGGAGACTCCCGTGCGCAGGTAGAACCGGAGCAGCTCGGCGGTGGCGCGGGCGTCGGCCAGCGCGGCGTGGGCCCCGAGGAGCGGGATACCCGCGCGCTCGCAGCAGGCGGCGAGCGTCCACCTGCCGTCGGGGATGAAGCCCGGTGCCAGCCGCTGCGTGCACAGGGTCTCGGTCACCCACTCGCTGCCGGGCAGGTGCCGCAGGAAGCGCAGGTCGAAGGAGGCGTTGTGGGCCACCAGGACCCGGCCGGCGATCCGCTGCCAGACCTCGTCCAGCAACTCCTCGATCACCGGCGCGCCCGCGACCATCGCGCCGGTGATGCCGTGGACGTGCACGGCCCCGGTGCCCCGCCTCGGATTGACCAGCGAGTGCCACTCGTCGACGGTCTCGCCCTGGGCGTTCAGCGAGATGAGCGCTATCTCGCAGATCCGGTCGCCCCTGGAAGGCGAGAAACCCGTGGTCTCCACGTCGACCACGACATACCCTTGCCGCGTGGAGACATGTGCACTGCGGGCGGGCTCAAGCCCCGAGCTCGTCATGCCCGCCACTCTAGGAGCCGCTCTCGCCCTCCACCTGCCGTTCCGCAAACAGGTGACCGCGAATGGGCCTGGCGACGGACGTTAGTGGACACTATCCTCGGTACGCTGTCACCTGCGGGGCGTTAGCTCAATGGTTAGAGCTGCGGACTTTTAATCCGTAGGTTCTGGGTTCGAGTCCCAGGCGCCCTACCACCCGCGAGCAGGAACGTAGGCTCTGACCTGGGCCTACGTTCCTGGCGATCTTTCTCCGCCTATGCAGCCAGACGCAGCCGTCTGCCACCGGTCCCGGAATATACGCGGAATGGGATCGACAACGTTTCCCCAGGTCAGCTCAGAGGTTTCGGAAGCTCGCCGAGCGGTTCCGGGGCCACGGTAGCCGACACGACGAAGGACCCCGAGGGCTACCCGGAGTCCTTCGTGTCCTGCTGTTGAGAATGTCATGTCGTGAGCACTTCCAAGATCCGCTTGTTGGCCACCTCGTGTTGGCCGTCGATGCACTTGGCGTAGACCTTGAGAAGCACGTCCACTCCATGCCCCGCCCGCTCCGCCACCTCCGGTGCATGGACCCCCGCGTTCAGCCAGAGCGAGACCGCCGCGTGCCGCAGGTCGTACGGCCTACGCGCCAGCGGTGAGGCGACCTGGTCAGGCGTGAAGGCGTAGGACCGGGCTTGCTTCCAGACCATCGAGACCGTGGAACCGGGGAAGGTCTGGCCGGTACGAGTCCGAAACAGCCGGCCATCCTCGGCGACGCCGTACCGCTCGATGTGCTCGCGCAGGATGGCCACCAGCTCCGGAGGGATCGGCACGGCCCGCGTGGCTTTCTCGTCACGGTGCTTGAGCCCTCGTTCGTCGTTGGACTCCCCCGAGTCGGTGTAACGCTTGTTGCTCTCCGGCCGGCTCTTCTCCAGGGTGAGCATGCCCCATCCCGTCTTCGGAAGCTCACAGTTCGCCTTGCGCAGACCGGCCGCCTCAGCCGGGCGAAGACCGGCGAAGTACATGCAGGCGAACATGGCCGCCATCATCTGGCCACAGGTACGGCCCGCATAGGTCACCGCGATCAACAGCTGACGAGCCTGCTCCGGATTGACCACCGACCGACGATCGATCTCGCCGCCGGTTTTGACCTTGCGGAACTTGACCTTGTGGATCGGATTCGCCGAAAGCTCACCCAGCTCCACGGCGTACTCCAGGACGTGATGGAAGACCGCCCGCTTGCGCCGGTAGGTCAAGGCGGCGCCGCGGCGCGCCGCCGCACGGCCCGCCGCCCGAACGCCGTCCGAGCGTGCGGCGTGGGC
>NZ_JBEXUE010000463.1:0-7826 GCF_040614275.1 Streptosporangium sp. NPDC006013 | reverse complement strand
GTTCTTGGCGGTGACGGCCTGGCCGCTCTGCGCCCAGGTGGCGCTCCAGCCCTGGGTGAGCTGCTGGGTGGTCGTCGGGAAGCTGAACCCGAGGGTCCAGCCGGTCAGCGGGTCACCGAGGTTCTTGACGGTCACGCTTGCGGTGAAGCCGCCCTGCCAGTCGTTGGTCGTGTAGGCGACGTCGCAGGCGACTGCGGCGTGCGCGGTGGCGGCTTGCCCGGTGGCAAGGCCGGCGGCGGCCACCAGCAGTGCCGCCGTGGTCGCCGCCCGATTACGCCAGGCGTGGCGACGCGAATTGACTCTCATGCGTGATCATCTCCAGGACGATGGTGGGAGCGCTCCCATAGTCCGGATGTTTCACCCGTGTGTACAGCTTGTTGCACGTCGGAGCCCCTGAATTAGGACCGTCCCGGCCCCTGACCTCACCGAACGGGTTTCGAACCCGATGAAAGTTTCAGACCGCTGTCCACGACCGGTCCAAAATGGTGCGCACCGGCCACCTGTGGGCGAACTCCGAGGCGCCGCGGATCTCGCCTCCAGATCGCCTCCGGAAAGCGCGTTCCCGAGTACCGTCACCGCAACACGGACCTGGAAGCCGTTCGCGGAGGACACGCCGCATGCGGGGAAGGTCAAGGCCAGGCTGAAGGGGGGTGGTGAGCTGAGGGCCGTTCACCCCCACCACGGTGGATTCCGGTTCCGTCCCGGCGAGCGGCGCTGAAATAACCGCAGCACCGGCGCCGTTGCACAGAACTCGAAGGGGTGCACGCTCCGCCCTCCCCGCGATGAAAGGCTTGCTCTCCATGGCTCTTCCACTCTCCATCCTTGATCTGGCGCACATCGGCGAGGGAGAGACGGCCGCCGACAGCCTGCGGGCCAGCGTGACCCTGGCCCAGCGCGCGGAGGAGTGGGGCTACCGGCGGATCTGGTACGCGGAGCACCACAACATGCCCACCATCGCGTCCTCGGCGACCAGCGTCCTCATCGCCCACGTGGCCGCGCACACCCGGACGATCCGCCTCGGAGCCGGCGGCGTCATGCTCCCCAACCACTCCCCGCTGACCATCGCCGAGCAGTACGGAACCCTCGAAACGCTGCATCCGGGGCGCATCGACCTGGGTCTCGGCCGGGCGCCGGGCAGTGACCAGCAGACCGCACGAGCCCTGCGCCGCGGCCCGATGGCCGCGGACGACTTCCCGCAGGACGTCTTGGAACTGCAGGGGTACCTGACCGGCGAGTCCCGGATCCCGGGCGTCGACGCGACGCCGGGCAAGGGCACCGACGTGCCGCTGTACATCCTCGGCTCCTCCCTGTTCGGAGCCAGGCTCGCCGCCGCACTCGGGCTGCCGTACGCCTTCGCCTCCCACTTCGCGCCGAACGCGCTCCAGGACGCCGTCTCGCTCTACCGGCGCGAGTTCAAGCCGTCCCGGCAACTGGATCGCCCGTACGTCATCGCCGGCGTCAACGTCCTCGCGGCCGACACCACGGCCGAGGCGCAGGAGCAGTTCCTGGCCATGAAGCGCAGCCGGGTCAGCCTGCTGCTCGGCCGGGGCCGGAAGTTCACGCCGGAGGAGGCGGACGGCATCCTCGCCTCCCCCGCGGGGCAGCAGATCCTCCAGATGGCCACCTACTCCGCCATCGGGACCCCGGCCGAGGTGACGGACTATCTCGACCGCTTCGCCGAGAACTTCCAGGCCGACGAACTGATCACCGTCTCGGCCTCCCCGGACCGGAAGGCCTGGCTGCGCTCCTTCGAACTCCTCGCGGAAGCCCGCGGCCTCCTCGCCACCTGACGTTCGACGGCGGCGTGAGCCGCCGAAACCCGGCGGACGTGGGCGGTCATCGCACTGGCAGGGCTTGGTCAGATGGGGACGGAGTGGGCGTGTCCGGGTAACACGCGACGGCAGGTGGGGCAGCCACACCAGCGCGTTCAGCGGAGAGCCGAGCACCGCCGCGCCCGCCCCGGTACGCGTTCAGCAGCTCGCCGACGAACCTGTCACGTTCCAGTGTGTCCATGCCGTGCACGGTCCTGCCCTGGTGGCGGGGGGCTCAACGCCCGGGTTCCACTGAGCAGAAACCCCGGCCGCTTTCCACAGAGTGAGAACGGGGACCCCGGGATTTCGGGTGCGGGCTCGCAGACTGGTGCCCGTGCTTCGATTGACCTCTGTACTAGCGTGCTGCGCCGTACTGCTCGCCGCCTGCGCGACCGCGGACGCCGAGCCGCCCGCCAAGGACTCCCTCACCGTGGGACTCGCCGCGCCGGTGAGCTGCCTCGACCCGCACCAGACCCCGCAGACCTCCAACCTTCAGGTGTCGCGCCAGCTCGTGGACTCGCTCACCGACCAGGACCCGCGCACCGGAGAGATCGTGCCGTGGCTCGCGACGTCATGGAAGGTCGACAAGCAGGCCAAGCGGTTCACCTTCACCTTGCGCGACGGTGCGACGTTCAGCGACGGCGCGCCGCTGGACGCCGTCGCGGTCGTCGCCAACCTCGACGACATCTCCAAGCTCGGCGCGCGGTCCCCGCTCGGCTCGGGCTACCTCGCCGGGTACGAGGGAGCCTCCGCGCCCGACGCGAAGACCGTCGAGGTGCGGTTCGGCGCCCCGAGCGCGCAGTTCCTCCAGGCCACCTCGACGGTGACGCTCGGCATGCTCTCCCCGGGCACGCTCGGGAAGACCCCTGAGCAGCGCTGCGCGGGCGCGCTCGCCGGCTCCGGGCCGTTCGTGCTCGGCCAGGTCGCGCTCAACGAGGAGGTACGGCTCTCCGCGCGCACCGGATACGCCTGGGCGAGCGAGCTGGCCGCCCACCAGGGCGCCCCACGCGTACGCGCGCTGACCTTCGCCATCGTCACCGACCCGAGCGCCAGGCACGGCAGCCTCTTCTCCGGGCAGCTCGACGCCGACCTGCAGGTGCTCCAGCAGGACCAGCGGTCCTTCGGCGAGCAGGGCCCCCGGCTGCTGTCCGCCACCCGGCCCGGCATCGTGTTCACGCTGCTGCCCAACGAGTCACGGCCCGCGCTGGGCGATCCCGCCGTGCGGCGGGCGATCGGCGCCGCCCTTGACCGGTCGCGGTTCGCACCGCTGCTCGCGGCGGGCGAACGCCCGGCGACCGACGTGCTCGCCAGCACCACGCCCGGCCATGCCGACCGCTCCACCGACCTGGCGTTCGCGCCTGACGAGGCGGCCCGGCTGGCCGACGCGGCCGGCTGGCGGCGCGGCCCGGACGGCATGCGCGCCAAGGGGTCGCAGCGGTTGTCGTTCGACCTGGTCTACTCGGCCAACGAACCCTACGGCTCGGTGTACCAGCTCATGGCCCAGCAGCTCGCCGAGGCCGGGATCGAGCTGCGGCCGACGCCGCTCGACGACGCCACCAACAGCGCGCGGCAGGGCTCGGGCGACTACGACTTCGTCTCCTGGGCGGTGACCAGGGGCGATCCCGCGGTCCTCGCCAGCGTGTACCCGGTGAAGAGCGCGAACCCGCTGCGGCGCACTCAGCCGGACAAGGTGGACAGCACGATCGCCCGGATCGCCACGGTGCTCGATCCCGCCGAGCGCGCCGGCGCCGTGGAGGCCGCGGCGAAGGCGATCCTTTCCGGCGGCCACGGCATCCCGCTCTTCGAGCAGGCGTCGTCGGTGGGGCTCTCGGAGCGGGTGACAGGGGTCCGCCTCGACGCGTCGGGGCGACCGATCTTCCAGGACGCGGAGGTACGCGCATGACATGGAACGACTTCGCCGGAGGCCGCGCGGTGGATCCCGCGACCTTCGTCGCCGCCGCGAGCACGCTGCTGGAGTCGGCGGTCGCCGCCGCGGGCGGTGGCGAGGCCACCAGGGCCGACTTCATCGCCGGGCTCCAGGCCAGCCTGAGCACGTCCGGTCCCTACGGGACGCTGCGGCTGGACGCCGGGCTCGCCGACCAGGACGTCAGGGGCGAGCTGCGGGAGAACGCCATCGCGGTGTCCGAGGTGGTTCTGGACCTGGTGAGGACCGTGCCCGGCACGGGAGCGCCCGGCCCGTCGGACATTCACAGCAGTTGCGTGGGGTACACCTGGATTCCACCGGTGGTCGAACGGCTCATCGCCGGTCCCGGACTGCATGCCGCGCGCAACCTCTACAACGAGTGGCTGTGGCAGCTCGTGCTGCTGCGGGACGCCCTCATCCCGTTCACCGACCCGTCGCGGGTGCGGGTGCTCGCCGACGCCGACGGTCTGACCAGGCTCCAGGACTCCCGCGACTGGTTCGCCGTCCAGGTGATGACCCGGCGGATCGCCCACGCGGCGATCGTGCGGTTCGCCGCCGACGCCCTGACGGGCGGGCACGCCGAGGGGGCCTACGGGTTCCAGCACGGAGGCGCGGTGGTCCTGCCGCCGGTGGCCCTCGACGGCGAACTGCTCGGCCCGGCGTACCTGCTCGGCCTGCACGAGGGGACGCTGGTCGAGCAGGACACCGCGTACTTCGTCCAGGGGCAGGAGGACGGGGAGTCCGCAGGCACGCTGTCCGCCCCGGCGCGCGTGATCGGCGACGTCGAGGTGGTCAGCCTGACCGACCGGCTGGTCCCCGGCCCGCCGGGTCCCGGTGCGACCCGCACGCTCAGCCTGGTGGTGGGCTTCGACGGCCACGAGTGGACGGCCGACCTCGGGCGCGCGCTGCGCGGCCACCGCTACGCCGCCCGCCCGGCCGCCTCGAAAGACTCGCCGGCCACGGCCACGGCCACGGCGATCGACGCCTGGTCGGGATGCGCGGTGCTGCGGCAGGACGGGGAGGTGGCGGTGCCCGAGGGCGGCGTCATCCCGACCGGGGGGCAGCGCGCGCTGACCCTCACGCTGCTCGGCAGGCTCCGGCCGGGCAACGTGGTGCTCTACACCGGCCAGGAGGTCGGCGGGCAGCGGATCCTCCTGGACATCCGGAGCTGAGATGACCCGGTTCGTGGCGCGGCGCCTCACGCAGGCGGCGGCCGTGGTGCTGGCGGCCTACACGCTCACCTTCGCGGCCTTCAACGTCCTCCCCGCCGATCCCGTGCGGATCATGATGGGGCCGGAGAACGGGGTGGACGAGGCCCGGGTGGCCGCGCTGCGGGCCGAGTACGGCCTGGACCGCCCGGCGGTCGAGCGCTATCTCGACGGGTTGCTCGACGCCCTGCGCGGCGACCTTGGCACGTCGTTCCAGACCGGGCGGGAAGTCGGCGCGACGATCGCCGAGGCAGCGCCGCGCACCCTCGCGCTGGCGGGCGGCGCGCTGCTGGTGGCGCTCCCGCTCGGTTTCCTGATCGCCTGGTCCGCCGCGCACACCCGGCACATGTGGCTGCGCCGCCTGCTCGGCGCGCTGCCCAGCCTGTCGCTGTCCGTCCCGACCTTCTGGCTCGGCCTGGTGCTGTTGCAGGCGTTCTCGTTCGGGCTGCCACTGTTACCCGCCCGGGGCGAGGACGGGCTCGCCGGTCTGGTGCTGCCCGCCGTGACGCTGGCGGTGCCGTCGTCGGCTTTCGTGGCGCAGGTGCTCCTCGAACGGCTGACCGTGGAGATGCGGCAGCCGTACGTCGACACCGCGCGAGCCAAGGGCGCGTCGCGGGCGCGGGCGGTGACGGCGCACGCGCTGCGCAACGCCGCCATGCCCGCGCTGACGATGATCGCGCTGCTGGCCGGCTGGCTGGTGTCCGGGTCGGTCGTGGTGGAGACAGTCTTCGCGCGCAACGGGCTCGGCCGGCTGATCGAGTCCGCGGTCACGACCCGGGACCTGCCCATGCTGCAGGGCCTGGTCGTGGTGGCCACGGCGGTCGTCACGCTGCTGACGCTCGCGGTGGACGTGGCGCATCCGCTGGTGGACCCCCGGCTGCGGGAGCGTGCCGCATGACGTTCGCGCGGCGGCTCGGCGTCGTGCCGTCGGCGCTCGTGTTGCTGGCGGCCATGGCCGCCGCGCTCGCGCCCACCCTGTTCTCCCCCGCCGACCCGCTGCGCGGCGATCTCACGCAACGACTGCTCCCGCCTGGGGGCGGGCATCTGTTCGGCACGGACGAACTGGGCAGGGACGTGTTGTCCAGGGTCGTGCACGGATCGGCCCCCTCGCTGCAGGCCGCCGTCATCGCGGTGGGCATCGCCGTCATCGCCGGCTCGGCGATCGGGTTGGTGGCGGGAACCGCACGGGGGCGGCTGGACGACCTGGTCATGCGCGCGGTGGAGGTGCTGCTCGCCGTGCCGTCGTTCCTGCTGGTCCTCGTGGTCGTGGCGGTGCTCGGGCCGGGGACGCGCGAGGTGGCCGTCGCGGTCGGCGTGTCGGCCGCGGCGGTGTTCTCCCGGATCATGCGCACCGAGGTCATCAGGGTCCGCGGGTCCGGGTACGTCGAGGCCGCCGCGGTGTGCGGGACCGGGCGCCCCACCGTGCTGCTGACCCACGTCCTGCCCAACGCCGCGGGGCCGCTCACCGCGCTGGCGACGCTCGAACTGGGCAACGCCATCCTCACCGTCGCCGCCGTGAGCTTCCTCGGCTTCGGGGCCCCGCCGCCAGCGCCCGAGTGGGGCTCGCTGATCGCCGCGGGGCGCTCGTTTCTCGCCTCGGCGTGGTGGCTGACGACCGTGCCCGGTCTCGTCATCGTCACCGTGGTGCTCGCGGTCAACCACCTTGGACACGTACTGCGCACGCGATCGGAGAGACGATGACACCCCTGCTGACCGTACGCGGCCTGACCGTCCGCTACGGGCCGTCCGGGCGCGGCCGGCCGGCCGTGGACCGCGCCGATCTGACGGTGGAGGCCGGGCAGATCGTGGCGGTGGTCGGCGAGTCGGGGTCGGGCAAGTCCACGCTCGCGCACGCGCTGGCCGGCCTGCTGCCGGACACGGCCAGAGTGACCGGCGGCGGGGTCACCTTCGGCGGCGAGCGGGTGGACGGCCTGCGGGAGCGGGCATGGCGGCGACTGCGCGGACGGCGGATCGCGTTCGTGCCCCAGGACCCGGGGACCGCGCTCAACCCGCTGATGACCGTGCGTGCCCAGCTCGCCGAGGCCCTGCGGCTGACCGGGACCCCTCGGCCTGGCGAGGCCGCCCTTGAGGACGCGCTCGGCCGCGTGGGCATCCCCGACCCGGCGGCGGTGCTCGACCGCCACCCGCACCAGCTCTCCGGCGGCTTCCGGCAGCGGGTGCTGCTGGGCATGGCGCTCGCCGGACGGCCCGGGCTGCTGATCGCCGACGAGCCGACCTCCGCGCTCGACACCACCGTGCAGAAGACCGTGCTCGATCTCATTCAGAAGGTCGCGGCCAGGGACGGCACCAGCATTCTCCTGATCACCCACGACCTCGGCGTCGCCGCGGACCGCGCGGACCGCGTGGCCGTCATGACCGAGGGGCGCGTCGTGGAGGAAGGCCCGGCGGAGCGGGTGCTCGGCAGTCCGGAGGCGGCCTACACCCGGCTGCTGCTCGACTCAGCCCCCCGGCCGCTGACCGGGCCCGCGCCGATCGCGGGAGACCCGCTGCTCGCGGTCCGCGATCTGCGCAAGGTGTACCCGGGCGGCACGGTCGCGGTCGAGGGCGCCTCGTTCACGCTGGACCGGGCGGGCACGCTTGGGCTGGTCGGCGCGTCGGGGTCGGGCAAGTCGACCATCGCCCGCATGATCACCGGGCTCGTCGAGCCGACGGGCGGGAGCGTACTGCTGGACGACGCGCCCGTCAGGGCCGGCCGGGTGCAGTTCGTCGCGCAGAACCCGTACGCGTCGCTCGATCCGCTGATGAGCGTGGGCCGGATCATCGCCGAACCACTGCGGGCGCTGCGCGCGGGCACCCGGGCGGAGCGCCGGGAACGGGTGCGACGCCTGCTGGAGGACGTCGCCCTGCCCCCCGAGGTGGCCC
>NZ_JBEXUE010000462.1:0-7835 GCF_040614275.1 Streptosporangium sp. NPDC006013 | reverse complement strand
GACAGGTCGGCCACCGGCTGGTCGGGCCCCGTCGTCTTGATGTCCAGCTGTTCGATCATCCGGGCGCCACGCTCGCGGCGGCGGGCCGGGAACACGCGCTGCCGGGCATGCCCCAGGTGCTGCGCCAGGGCCCCCGCGCGGGCGTCTACACCCTGGCGGTGGACGGCGACCAGCGGCTGCTGCCCGAGGAGTGCGCCACCGTCGCCGCCATGCAGGCCGACGGCACCGTGCGGCTGCGCGGCGGCGGTCTGGACGACCTCGGCGAGATCCTGGCCGACCAGGTGACGGCCGCCTGGTGTGACCGGCTGGCCCGCTCGCTGGCGCCGATCCGCGACGTCAGCCGCGACGACGCCGGCCTCGCCCTGCCGGGCTCCGCGCGGCTGCTCGACCTGCTGGAGCTGCCCTCCGTCTCCGGTGCGGCCCTGGCCGAGCGCTGGGGGCGGGCGACCGAGGCCGTGGTGGGGGTGGGCCCCGAGGGACCTTTCTCGGTCGACCTGCGCAGGGACGGACCGCACGCGCTCATCGCGGGCACCACCGGCGCGGGCAAGTCGGAGCTGCTGCAGACCCTGATCTGCTCGCTGGCGGTGGCCAACAGGCCGGACGAGATGACGTTCGTGCTGATCGACTACAAGGGCGGCGCCGCGTTCAAGGAGTGCGTGCGGCTGCCGCACACGGTGGGCATGGTCAGCGACCTCGACGGCCACCTGACCCAGCGGGCCCTGGCCTCACTGGCCGCCGAGATCCGCCGCCGTGAGCGCCTGCTGCTGGCCGTGGGAGCGAAGGACATCGAGGACTACCACGAACTGCGCGACGCCCGCACGGCCCGCGCCTCCCGCGACCTGCTCGTCGCCGGGGGCGGCGCGCAGGTCAGGCCGCTGCGCGGGCGCGCCGAGCCTCCGGCCCCGCTGCCCCGGTTGGTGCTGGTCATCGACGAGTTCGCGGCCATGGTCAGCGAGCTGCCCGACTTCATGACCGGACTGGTCGACATCGCCAGGCGGGGGCGCTCGCTCGGCATCCACCTCATCCTCGCCACCCAGCGCCCCGGCGGGGTGGTGACCGCCGACATCCAGGCCAACACGTCCCTGCGGATCGCGCTGCGGGTCACCGAGTCCACCGAGTCCACCGACGTCATCGACCGCCCGGACGCCTCGTACATCCCCAAGTCCGCTCCTGGCCGGTGTTATGTGAAGTCGGGCGCGGGCGCGGCGACGGCGGTGCAGACCGCGCGGATCGGCGGACGGAGCCCCGGCGTCTCGGGCGGCGAGGCCAGGGTGCGGGTGACGGAGGTCGGCTGGCAGGCTCTGGGACGCCCCAGGCCCGCGCGCGCGGGGGTCGAGGGAGGCCACGTCACCGACCTGTCCGTACTCACCGACGCCCTCGTCGAGGCGGCCCGCGTCGCCGGAGTCGCGGAGCAGCCGAGCCCCTGGCTCGAACCGCTCCCCGAGCTCATGGTCGTCCCCGGCCTCGCCACACCGTCCACCGGTCTGCCCTATCGGGCGGGGGCCGAGGAGGTGCCGCCGCTGGCCTTCGGGGTCACCGACATGCCCTGGGCGCAGGACCGGCGGGCACTGGCGCTCGACCTCGCGGGAGGCGGGCACCTGCTCGTCGCGGGCGCCTCGCGGAGCGGGCGGTCCACGGCGCTGCGCACGCTCGCGGGGGCGATCGCCGGCCAGACCTCCCCCGACGACGTGCACGTGCACGCGATCGACTGCGGCTCGGGGGCGCTGCTGCCCCTGATGGCGATGCCGCACTGCGGTGCCGTGGTGACGCGCGACCAGCTCGACCGGGTGGAGCGGCTGCTGGCCCGGCTCCGCGCGGAGGTGGGGCGGCGCCAGCAACTCCTCGCCGAGGCCGGGTACGCCTCGCTGGCCGAGCTGCGCGCCGGCACGGACGGCCCCCGGCTGCCGTGGCTGGTCCTGATGCTCGACCGGTGGGAGGGATTCGTCGCCGCGTTCGAGGGCTACGACTACGGGCGGCTGATCGATTCGCTGATGCAGCTGCTGCGGGAGGGACCCGCGGTCGGGCTGCGGGCCGTGGTGACCGGTGACAGGTCCGTGCTGCTCGGGCAGATCTCCACGGTCTTCGACGACCGGCTGATCCTGCGGCTGGCCGACCCGTCCGACTACGGCCTGGCCGGGCTGCCGGTCAAGGACCTGCCCACGACCCTCGCGCCGGGCCGCGCGCTGTCTGTCGGCGAGTACGGCACGACCGAGAGCCAGATCGCGCTGCTCTGCGACGACCCCTCGGGACCGGCGCAGGTCGCCGCGCTCCAGGCGCTGGCCCGGTCGGCACCGGAGATCACCGCCGACCCGCCGATGCGGGTGGACGCGCTGCCGATGCGCGTCACCGCGGCGCAGGTCCTGGATCTGGTGCCCTCCTTCCGGCCGCCGTCGCCGTTGTGGGCGCTGTTCGGCGCCGGGGGCGACTCGCTGGCCCCGCTCGGCGTCGACCTGCTCGCCCACGGCCCCGGCGCGGTCGTCGCGGGGCCGCCCAGGTCCGGCAGGTCCACGGCACTGCTGACCGCCACCCACTCCCTGCTCTCCCAGGGCACCCCCACGGTCCTGGTGACTCCCCGGCGCAGCCCGCTGTGCACGCTGGTGGACACCCCGGGCGTGCTGGCCGTGCTGGACGCGAACGGTGACCTGCACGAGGCCGTCGCGGGGCAGGACCGCTACGTCGTGATCGTCGACGACGCCGAGCTGATCTCCCCGGACTCCCCTCTGGGCACCGCGCTCGAACAGGTGCTCCGGAGCGGCAGGGACGGCGAGCACGGCATGATCATCGGCGGTACCACGGGCGACCTGACCACCGCCTACCGGGGTTTCGCGGCCGAGACCCGCAAGGGGCGCACCGGCCTGCTGCTCTCGGTCCAGAGCCCCGCCGACGGCGACCTGTTCACGGTCCGGCTGCCCCGCGGCGCGGTCGGCGGCCCCCCGGGGCGCGGCCTGCTGGTGACCCTGGGCTCGGTGACCCCCATTCAGGCCGCCGTCACATGAGGAAATATCCCGGTCTTTCACTGGAAATCGCCGCCGACCTGTCCGTCTCCCCGTCGACCGTCGAGAACCACGTGACGAGCCTGTTCGCCAAGACAGGCGTCAGGGATCGGGCGCAGGCCGTGATCGTCGCGTACCAGGCGGCATTGATCCAACCTGGAGAGTAGGACCAGGGTCCCAGAGCCCTCGCCCGGGAACTGTTCCCAGGCATGACGAAAACGGCCGCCTGCGACGGCACCCTTGGATCATGACCGCGATCCGAACAACGAACCTGAGTAAGCGCTACGGCGGCACCACCGCGGTGACGGACCTGTCGTTCGACGTCAAGCCCGGTCAGGTGACCGGCTTCCTGGGCCCCAACGGGGCCGGTAAGTCCACGACCATGCGCATGCTCCTCGGGCTCGACCGGCCGTCCAGCGGCTCGGCGCTCGTGGACGGGCGGCCGTACCACGAGCTGAAGCACCCGCTGCGCAAGATCGGCGCGCTGCTGGACGCCAAGGCCGTGCACGGCGGACGCAGCGCCCACAACCACCTGCTGGCCATCGCCCAGAGCAACGGCATCCCCGCGAGCCGGGTGAATGAGGTGCTGGAGACCGTGGGCCTGCGGGAGGTGGCCAGGCGGCGGGTCGGCGGCTTCTCGCTGGGCATGTCGCAGCGGCTCGGCATCGCCGCGGCGCTGCTCGGCGACCCGGAGATCCTGATCTTCGACGAGCCGGTCAACGGCCTCGACCCCGACGGCATCCTGTGGATCCGCACGTTCATGCGCCAGCTCGCGGCCGACGGGCGCACGGTGTTCGTCTCCAGCCACCTCATGAGCGAGATGGCCCAGACCGCCGACCACCTGATCGTGATCGGCAGGGGCAGGCTCATCGCCGACACGAGCGTGGCGGGGTTCATCGGGCGCAGCTCGCAGGGGTACGTGCGGGTGCGCTCACCACGGCTGGCCGAGGTGAGCGAGCTGATCAAGGTGGGCGAGCCACATCCCGACCACCTGCGGGTGATCGGGATGAGCACGCTCGAAATCGGCACGATCACCGCGCGGGCCGGCATCCCGCTGGAGGAGCTGACGTTCGTACAGCCCTCACTGGAAGCGGCCTACATGGAGCTCACCAAGGACAGTCTGGAGTTCACATCATGATCGACATTCTCAGGTCGGAATGGACCAAGATCCGCTCGGTCCGCTCCACGGTGTGGACCCTGGCCGTCACCGCCGTGCTGATGCTGGGCTTCTCCGCCCTCATCAGCGCCGCGGCCAAGAGCACTGCCGACGGGCCGATCCCGGGCGAGCAGGCGATCATGACGGGCCTGGCCGGTACGATGCTCGCCTCGCTGTCCATGGCCACCCTGGGTGTTCTGGTGATCTCCAGCGAGTATCGCACCGGGGGCATCCGCACCTCGCTCATGGCCGTGCCCAAGCGCATGAGCCTGCTGACCGGCAAGATCGTGGTGTTCGCCGCGATCTCACTGGTCGTCTGCGCGGTCGCGGCGGCCGGTGCGATCGGCGTCGGCATGGCGATCTCCCAGCCGTCGTCGATCGAGATGGGCGACGTGGTGCGGTCTTCGCTCGGGTCCGGTCTCTACCTGACCGCGTGCGGGCTGTTCGGGTTGGGACTGGGCACGCTGATCAGGCACACGCCGGGCGCGATCGTGTCGGCCATCGCACTGATTCTGGTACTGCCCACGGTGGCGAACCAACTCCCGGGCGAGTGGGGCAGGACCGTGGCCGAACACTTCACCACGAACGCCGGCCTGCTGGTCGTGTCCGGCCAGGGCAACGGCTCCCTGGGCCCGTGGAGTGGGTTCGCGGTCTACCTCGCCTGGGTGGCCCTCGCCGTGCTCGCGGGCGCCGTGCTGATGCAACGCCGCGACGCGTAAGTATGTGCCGGCCGTGGACGCGACCTGGGCACCGGCCCGCCGCCACGCTCCACGTGGTACTCACCGGAACTCACCGGCCCCTCCCAACGGCGGGCCCGCCTCACGACGACGCCCTTGCCTCCGGCCCGGAGGTGGCCCCCCTTCCGCCAGGGGACTTTCGCTCCCAAGCGATCATCCATGCCGGCGCACCATGAAAATGCCCCGGTCTTTCCAGAACCGGGGCATTTCGGCGGGCCGTTTCCTATCGCGTGGCGGACTCGATATTGCCGCGGTAGGTGTTGATCACCCGAGAAGCCTCGCCGAGCTCCTCGGACATGCGCTGGAAAGCGGCGCGGTAGTTCTGCCAGGCCTCGCTGAAACGCTGGGCGCCGGGCCCCGTCCAGGCCGTTCCGACCTTCGCCGCCTCCCTGTCAAGGGCGGCCACGGTGGCTCTGACCTGGTCGGCCTGCTGGGTGAACTGGGTGGCCATCTGCTGCATTTCCGCGGGGTTGCCGCCGAGCAAGTTCTGGCTCATGCCAGTCTCCTTCGGATCGGTGTCGGGGGTTGGTCACCAAACGAAATCACGATAGGCGTACGGATCACAGGGGTATCCGGGATATACCGAGCGGCTATGGACGTTCCCTTCTCCGCTGAGAGGCTAACGTTCTTCATTGTCTTGATTTTTAGTGATTCAGGGAGATATGGGCAGTGCGTGAGATTGTGGTGACGGGCGGAGGCACCGGGATCGGCTACGCCATCGCGACGGCGTTCGCCGCGCAGGGCGACCGGGTGACCGTCACCGGGCGGCGCGAGCAGGTGCTCAAGGAGGCGGCCGACCGGCTGGGCGTCTCGTACGTGGCGTTCAACGCGGCCAACCCGGTGGCGGTGGGCGAGGCGCTGGAACGGCTGCCCGCGAGGGTGGACGTGCTGGTCAACAACGCGGGCGGGAACACCAACCTGGACCGCGTGCCGTCCGGCGACGACCTGATGGACGTGGCGGAGGGCTGGTGGGCCAACCTCAACGCCAACCTGATGTCGGCCGTGCTGGTCACCAGCGCGCTCATCCCGCGCCTCGCCGAGGGCGGCCGGATCATCACGATCGGTTCCATCGCGGCCAGGGGCACCGGCTCCGGGTCCTACGGCGCGGCCAAGGCGGCCGTGGAGGCGTGGACCGCCGACCTGGCCGCCGAGCTGGGGCCGCGGGGCGTCACCGCCAACGTGGTCTCCCCCGGTCTGATCGTGGACACCGAGTTCTTCCGGGGCCGTCTCACCTCAGAGGGGGTGCGCCGCAGGGTCGAGGGCACCAGAAACGGCAGGGCCGGGACTCCGGACGACGTCGCCGAGACCGTGAGGTTCGTCGCCTCCGCTGAGGCACGCCACGTGACCGGGCAGGTTCTGCATGTCAACGGCGGCGCGTACCTGGGCAGGTAGGACCCCCCTCGGCTTCGCCATCAAGCGCCGCTTACACTCCGTTGAAGGCCCGCCAGCCCCCTGTTCGCACGCCTGAAGGGAACGACGTCGGTGCATAAGGTCTTGATCGCCAACCGTGGTGAGATCGCGGTGCGAATCGCCCGCGCGTGCAAGGACGCCGGGTTGGCCAGCGTCGCCGTCTACTCCGACCAGGACCTGGACGCACTCCATGTCCGGGTCGCGGACGAGGCGCACGCCCTTGGTGGCCAGACGCCCGCGGAAACCTACCTCGACATCACCAAGCTGCTGCGGGTCGCCGCGGAGACCGGGGCGGACGCCGTACACCCCGGCTACGGCTTCCTGGCCGAGAACGCCGACTTCGCCCAAGCGGTCATCGACGCCGGCCTGACCTGGATCGGCCCGCCGCCGGCCGCGATCATCGCGCTCGGCGACAAGGTGCAGGCCCGCCACATCGCGCAGAAGGTCGGCGCGCCGCTCGTGGCCGGCACCAAGGATCCGGTCTCCGGGAGCGAGGAGGTCGTCGCCTTCGCCGCCGAGCACGGCCTGCCGATCGCGATCAAGGCCGCCTACGGAGGCGGCGGTCGCGGGCTGAAGGTGGCGCGCACCGCGGAGGAGATCCCCGAACTGTACGACAGCGCGGTCCGCGAGGCGGTCACCGCGTTCGGCAGGGGCGAGTGCTTCGTCGAGCGCTACCTGGACCGTCCCCGGCACGTGGAGACCCAGTGCCTGGCCGACACCCACGGCAACGTGGTCGTGGTGTCCACCCGTGACTGCTCGCTGCAGCGCCGCCACCAGAAGCTGGTCGAGGAGGCACCCGCCCCCTTCCTGAACCCCGAGCAGCTCGACCTGCTCTACACCAGTTCCAAGGCGATCCTGCGCGAGGCCGGCTACGTCGGGGCCGGCACCTGCGAGTTCCTGGTGGGCCAGGACGGCACGATCTCCTTCCTGGAGGTCAACACCCGGCTGCAGGTCGAGCACCCGGTGACCGAGGAGGTCGCCGGCGTCGACCTGGTACGGGAGATGTTCCGCATCGCCGACGGCGAGGAGCTGGGCTACGGCGACCCGGTGCTGCGCGGCCACTCGATCGAGTTCCGGATCAACGCCGAGGACGCCGGGCGCGGCTTCCTGCCCGCCCCCGGCACGATCACGCGGATGAGCGCCCCCTCCGGTCCCGGGGTGCGCCTGGACTCCGGCTACGAGGCCGGCATGACCGTCCCGCAGTCCTTCGACTCCCTGGTCGCCAAGCTGATCGTGACCGGAGCCAGCAGGGCACAGGCCCTGGAGCGCTCGCGCCGGGCGCTGGCCGAGTTCGAGATCGACGGCATGCCGACCGTGCTGCCCTTCCACCGTGCCGTGGTGGCCGATCCCGCGTTCACCGGCGAGCCGTTCTCAGTGCACACCCGATGGATCGAGACCGAGTTCGACAACACGATCGCGCCGCACGCAGGAGAGCACGGCGCGGCCGAGGAGCCGGGCGAGCGGCAGCGGATCACCGTCGAGGTGGCCGGCAAGCGGCTGGAGGTGGTGCTCCCCGCGGGGTTCGCCGCCGGGAACCCC
>NZ_JBEXUE010000461.1:0-7879 GCF_040614275.1 Streptosporangium sp. NPDC006013 | reverse complement strand
GGGTGACAACGTCGGTGGCCAGGGCTTCACCTGGAACCAGAAGACCGGAAAGCCCGTCTACGTCTTCGGCTACCCCGCCGCCCCGCACCCCGACGCGCCGCCGTGCCCGGGAACCGTCAGTCGTAGAAACCCAGGCGGCGGAGCTGCTTGGGGTCGCGCTGCCAGTCCTTGGCGACGCTGATGCGCAGGTCGAGGTAGACGCGGGTGCCGAGGAGCGCCTCGATCTGCCGGCGGGCACGGCTGCCGACATCCTTCAGCCGGGAGCCCTTGTGCCCGATCACGATGGCCTTCTGGGACGGACGCTCGACGAACATGTGAGCGTAGATGTCGAGGAGGTCGTCACGCCCCTGTCTGGGCAGCATCTCGTCGACGACCACCGCGATCGAATGCGGCAACTCGTCGCGCACCCCCTCCAGGGCCGCCTCCCGGATCAGCTCGCCGACCAGCACCTGCTCGGGCTCGTCGGTGAGCTGTCCTCCCTCGTACAGCGGCGGGCTCTGGGGCAGGTGCTGGACCAGCACGTCGGCCAGCACGTCGAGCTGCTCACCCGACTGCGCGGAGACCGGCACGATGTCATCGAACTCGGCGAGCTGGGAGAGCGCGAGCAGCTGCGCGGCGATCTGCTCGCGGGTCGCCAGGTCGCACTTGGTCACCACGGCGACCACCGGGGTCTTCTTGACGCCCGCGAGCTTCTCGGCGATGAACCGGTCGCCCTTGCCGATGGGCTCGTTGGCGGGCACGCAGAAGCCGATCACGTCGACCTCGGTGAGGGTGGAGAGCACCAGGCTGTCCAGCCGCTCACCCAGGAGCGTGCGGGGCCGGTGCAGGCCCGGCGTGTCGACGATGACGAGTTGGGAGTCGGGACGGTGCACGATGCCACGGATGGCCCGGCGGGTCGTCTGGGGCTTGGAGGAGGTGATCGCCACCTTCGTGCCGACCAACGCGTTCATCAGCGTGGACTTGCCGACGTTGGGCCGGCCGACGAAGCAGGCGAAACCGGCATGGAAATCAGCAGCTGAGGAACTCACGTCAACCATTGTCGCCGATGCCGGACTCAGCTCTGACGCGGTGTCCCGTCAGGACCGGCCACGAGCAGGGTCCCGGCACCCAGGTCGCGGACCGCCCGCGTGTCGTCGTCGGAGGGCCCCTCACCCGCGGTGACCAGCGCGGCCGCCTCCAGCGACTCCGCTCCACCGGACACCGCCATCGCCACGGCGACCTGGATCGCCGACAGGGTCAGCGACGGCAGCGCCACGTTGGTCGCCGAGTAGGTCCGGCCTGTCTCGTCCCGTACGGCCGCGCCCTCGGCGGCTCCGTTGCGTGCACGGGCGGAACGGGCCAGCACGATGATCTTCTTGTCCTCGGGATCGAGGGTCGCGTCACTCACAGCACAAGGGTATTCAGCTCCCGGCGCCAAGGACGACACGGGTGCGGCCCCGGCACCAAAACGACACAGGTGCGGCCCCGGCACCAGAACGACACTGCTGCCGCCTCGCTCAGGCGGCGACCTCGTCGACCAGCAGGCGGGCGAGCTCCCAGGTGCGCTCGGCGTCGACGTCCCTGACACCGGCGTGCACCAGTGAGATCAGGGTGTGGCCGCTGAGGGCGAACACCAGGTGCATCTCGTACGGATATCCGTTCAGCCTGCCGTTCAGCCGCCTGGCCTGCACCTCGTCACCGACCCCTGCCAGGTTCAGGGGGGAGACCCGAAGAGCGGTGCCGCGGCCCGCCACCTGGGCACGTACGACCGGACAGCCGCTCAGCGCCTCCGTGAGCTCGTTGAAGTGAAGCTCGGCGTCGTCACCGTGGTAGGAGGCCAGACCGAATCCGGCCAGTTCCCCGACCCCGTCACCCTGGTAGGTCACGGCCGCCCGCGCCCCCAGTGCCCGCTGCGGCGGCCTGCCTCCCGCGGTGTCGAGAACGAGCCGGCAGTCCTCGTTCACCGGCTGGAACGGGGCGCGCCAGCCGTCCCGCGGACGGGCCGAGAACCCGTCGGGCAGCCCTCGCGTCTCGTCGAGCACTCCCCGCAGCCGGTTCAGCTCCGCGGCGCCGTCCATCGCGTCGCCGGCCCCCGCTCCGCCGGCGCATCCGGCCGCCCCGCCCACGATAAATCCACATAACACCGCAAAAACGACAATATTCATCCCCCGCGTCATGACCATCCCCCCGATGTCATGTGCGAGGCGTCTCGTCCTCGCCGACTCGCTTTCTTCCCCGTCCGCAAAAGCGGCAATCATTAAGAAACGCCTAAGGGTGCCCTCAACCGTATTTCACGGTCGAGAACACCCCTAAGCGAGTGACGCAGGACAGCCACGAAGCCCTACGTGAACTCTTCTCCCCCATGGGCCGACCCACGCGCCGCGAACCCCTCCGGACGCGGGGATCTCCCACCGGCTCCCGCGCGACCAGGTGCCGTGCGAGAAGCATCACCCGTGCCGCTTGCAGAGCACTTGCGGACGACTTGGGGCGAATCCACCGCCCCAGCCCGTCACTGGTCGGGGGAGGCCGAGACCGAGTCGGGCTCCGCGGGGGCGATCCTGGTGACGAGGACCGTGCCGATCCGGTTGCGACGCCCGGCGAGGCTCTCAGCCGTCAGACTGAGACCCTCCACCACCGCCTGGGAACCGGCGATCGGCACCCGGCCCAGCGCGTGTGCCAGCAGCCCTCCGACGGTCTCGACGTCGTCGACCTCCAGTTCGATGCCGAACAGGTCTTCCAGATCGTCCACCGGGAGCCTGGCGGTCACCCGCACCGCGCCGCCCTCAAGCGGCTCCACCCTGGGGACCTCCTGGTCGTACTCGTCGGTGATCTCACCGACGATCTCCTCCAGGATGTCCTCGATGGTGACCAGGCCGGCCGTGCCACCGTACTCGTCGATGACGATGGCCTGGTGGATCTGGCGGGCCTGCATCTCGCGCAGCAGCTGGTCGATCGGCTTGCTCTCCGGCACGTAGGTGGCCGGGCGCATGATGGACTCCACCGGCTCGGCGCGCCCGTCGTCACCGGTGTCCTGCACCCGGCGTGCGATGTCCTTGAGGTAGGCGATGCCGATGACGTCGTCCTCGTTCTCGCCGACCACGGGAATCCGGGAGAAACCGCTGCGCAGCGCGAGGGACATGGCCTGGCTCAGCGTCTTGCCGCGCTCGATGAACACCATGTCGGTGCGGGGCACCATGACCTCACGGACCAGGGTGTCACCGAGCTCGAAGACCGAATGGATCATCTCCCGCTCGTCTGGCTCGATGACCCTGCGCTCCTCGGCCAGATCGACCAGGTCCCGCAGCTCCGCCTCGGAGGTGAAGGGGCCCTCGCGAAAGCCCTTGCCCGGCGTCACCGCGTTGCCGAGCAGGATGAGCAGCTTGGGCAGGGGGCCGAAGATCCGGGTCAGGCCGTACACCACGGGGGCGCTGGCGAGCGCGATGGGCTCGGCGTGCTGGCGGCCCAGCGTGCGCGGGGAGACCCCGACGATCACGTAGCTGACGACGATCATGACCGCCGCCGCCGCGGCGTAGGCCCAGCCCTGGTCCCCGAGCCAGTCGATGAAGAGCAGCGTGCCGATCACCGTGGCGACCAGCTCGCAGCTCAGCCGGAGCAGGAGCAGGAGGTTCAGGTAGCGCGGCGGGTCGGCGACGATGGCCTGCAGACGCACCGCGCCCCGGCGGCCGTCACGGACGAACTCCTCCGCGCGAACCCTTGAGATACGAGTCAGAGCCGTCTCCGCGCTGGCGATCAACCCGCCGACCACGACGAGGACGACGGCGGAGAACAACCACCCGTTGGCGAGGTTCACCGCTGGGGGCGCACCTCCTGCCACGACTCCAGAAGCTCGCCCTGAAGGCCGAACATCTCCTTGTGCTCCTCGGGCTCGGCGTGGTCGTAGCCGAGCAGGTGGAGGATGCCGTGCGTGCACAGCAACTCCAGCTCGGCCTCGGTGCCGTGCCCGGCCTCGGCCCCCTGCTTGGCGGCCACCTGCGGGCAGAGCACCACGTCACCGAGGAGCGCCGGGTCGGTGGGCGAGTCACCCTCCTGCCGTGCCCCCGCGCCCGGTCCCGGCCGCAGCTCGTCCATCGGGAAGGCGAGCACGTCCGTGGGGCCCGGCTCCCCCATCCACCGTTCGTGCAGAACCGACATGGTCTCCTCGTCGACGACCAGGATCGACAGCTCGGCGAGCGGGTTGATGCCCATCCGCTCCAGCACATGCCCGGCCAGCGAGACGATGAGCCCCTCGTCGATCTCGACACCGGACTCGTTGTTGACCTCGACGCTCACAGGTCCCCCCCTGCTTCCCCCGTGCCGCGCGACCCGCTCCGGAATCGTTCCGCGCTCATGTCCTCTCCCGAGGACGCTGCTTGACCATGCCCTTGATCTGCTGCGGCGCGCGTTGGCGCTGCGTCTCGTCATAGCGCCCGTACGCGTCCACGATGTCGCCCACCAGCTTGTGGCGCACCACGTCGTCGCTGGTCAGACGGCTGAAGTGGATGTCAGAGATGCCTTCGAGGATGTCCTGGACGACCCGCAGACCGCTCTGCGTGCCGTTCGGCAGGTCGACCTGGGTGACGTCGCCGGTGACGACGATCTTCGAGTTGAACCCCAGCCGGGTCAGGAACATCTTCATCTGCTCCGGCGAGGTGTTCTGCGCCTCGTCCAGGATGATGTAGGCGTCGTTGAGCGTGCGGCCCCGCATGTAGGCGAGGGGGGCCACCTCGATCGTGCCCGCGGCCATCAGCCGGGGGATCGACTCGGGATCGAGCATGTCGTGCAGCGCGTCGTAGAGCGGGCGCAGGTAAGGGTCGATCTTCTCGTAGAGCGTTCCCGGCAGGAAGCCCAGCCGCTCGCCCGCCTCGACCGCGGGGCGGGTGAGGATGATCCGGTTGACCTTCTTCTCCTGGAGGGCCTTCACGGCCTTCGCCATCGCGAGGTAGGTCTTGCCCGTGCCGGCCGGGCCGATGCCGAAGACGACGGTGAACTTGTCGATCGCGTCGACGTACCGCTTCTGGTTCACGGTCTTCGGGCGGATGGTCCGGCCCCGCGAGGAGATGATGTCCAGCGAGAGCACCTCGGCGGGACGGTCGGAGGTCATCCGCAACATGGCGATGCTGCGCTCGACCGCGTCGACCGTGAGCTGCGCGCCTCCGCGGACGAGTTCGGACATCTCCTCGAAGAGCCGCACCACGGTGCTGCTCTCCTCCGGGCTGCCGGTGACGGTGATCTCGTTGCCCCGGACGTGGATGTCGGCGCGAAAGGCGCCCTCGATGACGCGCAACAGCTCATCGCGCGAGCCCAGCAGGCTGACCATCGACTGATCGTCCGGAATCACCACCTTTGCCTGAGTCCGGCTGGAACCCCTGGACCTCGGCGACGTTCTGCTGGAATCGTTTGTCTCGGACATGAGCTGGCCCTACGGCCTGTTCGCCTCCAGATATAGGCGTGGAACTTCAACGCCATCGTATCCGTGATCGCCAGGATCGCGCTTGCCGGTTTTCAGCCGGGCGGCCACTTCAGCCCGCGCCCCCCGATCACGTGTCCATGCACGTGGAAGACGGTCTGACCGGCCTCGGGTCCGGTGTTGAACACCAGCCGGTAGCCCGATTCCGCGACTCCCTCCTGACTGGCGACCGCGTGCGCGGTCTTGAGCACGTCGTCGGCCAGCCCCTGGTCGGCGGCCGCCAGCGCCGCGGCGTCCCGATGGTGCTCCCTGGGGACCACCAGCACATGGGTCGGCGCCTGGGGGTTGACGTCGCGGAAGGCCAGCGTGCGATCGGTCTCATAGACGATCTCCGCGGGGATCTCCCCGGCCACGATCTTGCAGAACAGGCAGTCGGCTTCGCTCACCATGCAGGCACCTTACCGCCGAGGACGTTGCGAATCGGTGATGGTTCCCGCCAGCAAACAAAGATCCGCCCGGATATGGTGGTTGTGCAAAACTTCAACCAAGACAGCCTTTGCGCACAGCATCATATGGCCGCCTGGCGAGGACACGACTGGGTCATGCCCCTTAATGAACCGGAAGAGCGTAAACCCTCTGGGAAGGCCGAGCGTCCCACTGATGTGACCACCGAGACCCTCGTGGCAGACAGATCGCTCGGGGCGGCGCCCGTCGGGTGGGATGCCGACATGGCCGTTACCGCGCTCTACAGCGCGCACTATCGGTCTCTTGTCCGTCTCGCCGTACTCCTCGTTCGCGACATGGCGACCGCGGAGGAGGTCGTGCAGGACGCGTTCGTCGCCATCCATGGCGCCTGGCGTCGCCTGCGCGACACCGACAAGGCACTGGCCTACCTGCGACAGTCGGTCGTGAACCGATCACGTTCGGTGCTTCGGCACCGGGCGGTCGTCGAGAAGTACGCGCCCAAGGGCATGCCCGACGCGCCGAGCGCCGAGAACGGGGCGATCGGCGAGTTCGAGCGCTCCGCCGTTATCGAGGCGCTCCGCGGGCTGCCCGCGCGCCAGCGGGAGGCCCTGGTCCTGCGCTACTACGGAGACCTGTCCGAGGCGCAGATCGCCCACGCGATGGGCATCAGCAAAGGCGCGGTCAAGAGCCACACCGCTCGCGGCATGGCCGCCCTACGAACCTCACTGGAGCAACTGTCATGACCGACTCCCCGGATGAGTACGGCGAGCTGCTCCGCCGTGCGCTCAGCGCGGAGGCGAACTCGGTCGTTCCCTCCCCTGACGGGCTGGAGATAATTCGCGCCCGTATCGAGCGACGTGGGCTCCGCTGGCTGACGTGGTGGCGGACCGGAGCCTCCGTCGCCGGTGCGCTCCTCGTCGCGGCGACCATCGTCATGGTGGTCCCACAGTTCCGCGAACAGGTGATCCCCCAGGTGAGCACCGGCACGGTCAACTTCACCGAGTCCACTCCCCCGCCGGACGGATCGGCCACCTCAAGGCCCCCGGCTCCGTCCCAGCCGTCGTCCGGCCCCGCCCAGCCCCCCGCCGTCGGCAAGCCGGAGGCGAGCAACGGCACGCTCCCGCCGACGCCCACGCCGTCCAGGAGCACGACGCCCAGCACGAGGCCGACCTCCAAGGCGACCCCGGCACCGCCGGCTCCCAGGCCGACGCCGACGCCCACCTGCCCCACCCCCCTCGACGAACCGCCGGTCGACCCCAGCGGGATCTCCAAGCAGTGCGAGGAGGCCGAGGCGACCCCCACGCCGACGAAGACGAGACCGCCGGCTCCCTCGGAGAGCCCGTGCTCGGCCGATGAGTGCGGGCCGTCCGATGACGCGTCGCCCCCGATGCCGACGGAGGCGAGCATCCCCGCGCCGACCCCGGTCAGCAGCTAGGCCCTGTCCGGCGGATCCCGGCGTGCCGAGGATCGGTCAGACGGCCTCTCCCGAGGCGGAGGAGTCCTGCGGGGCGGAGGAGGGGGCCGCGGCGTGCCACGGTGCCCGACGCGGTAGGCGGAAGGCACCGGGCGCGGGGCTCAGGACCGCCGGCCGGGGATCACCAGCGGCCGCTGCGTGCCTGGAGCACCGCCGCCGCGACGACCCCGGCCGTCGAGGTACGCAGCACCGTCGGCCCGAGCAGCGCCGGCACCGCCTTGGCCTCGCGGAAGACGGCGATCTCCTCCTGCGACACCCCGCCCTCCGGGCCGACCACCACGACGATGTCACCGCCCGCGGGGAGCGGCAGGCCGGACAGCGGGGAGGCGGCCTCCTCGTGCAGCACGACGCCGAGCGCCGCCGCCGACAGCAGGGCGGCGACCCCGGCGGTGGACGCGAGCTCGGTCACCTCGGGCAGGCGGAAGCGACGTGACTGCTTGCCCGCCTCACGCGCCGTGGATGCACGTCAAGCCGAACGCCTCGGTCGCCGGTGGCTGCGTCCCCGCCACGCGCATGCCACGACCTCGGCGGCTGCATGGCTTTCCTTACGCTTC
>NZ_JBEXUE010000460.1:0-7908 GCF_040614275.1 Streptosporangium sp. NPDC006013 | reverse complement strand
TTCACGTAGGCCAGCAGACCCACCAGCGGGTGCTTCCTCAGCCCGCTGCTCTGGACCCGGGCCTGGCCGCCGTGGTCACCGGACCACGACCGGGGACGACGCCCCTGCCACCAGCGGGGCCGGGGCACCGGATCCGTCGGCGGGGACCGACCAGACGTCCGGGCCCTTGGCGTACATCACAGTGCGCCCGTCGAGCCACGCCACCTGGTCGTCAACGCTCGCGGTCTCGGCCAGCGGCGTCTCCCGCATCGTCGACAGCTCCAGCATGTGGAGCCGCCACATCCGGCGCGGGTCGGCGGAGACCCGCTTCTTGAACACCAGCCGGGTCCCGTCGGGAGACAGCGACGGGCACTCGGCGTTCTCCCTGAGCGCCCGCACCCGCCAGTCGGCGTAGTCGCCCTCGACGAGATAGGTCTTCCCGCCGGTGGCGAGGGTCGCGTAGAACCGGTTGTCGTCGGCGGCGAAGGTCACCCCCCAGTAGTTCACGTCGGCCGCGTGGTGACGGCGGCCGTTCAGGGTCAGCGGGATGTCCTCCATGTTGGTGACGACGTAGCCGGTGCGGGTGTCGAGGATCCCCGTCCAAGTGGAGAAGCCGCCCTCGTTGTAGGAGTCGCCGGTGACGAACACGGTCCACGACGCCATCCGGCCGCTCTGCGACATCCTCGCCCGGTTCGGGATCCCGGCCAGCCTGATCCGCCGGGTCTCCCGCATGGAGCGGTCGAGGATCACCGCGTCCGTGCTGACCAGCGCCCCGGGCTTGGCGACCAGGCAGATCGAGGTGCCACCCGCCGTGGAGAACCGGTTACAGGCCGGACCCGCGGCGGTGGGGAGGGCCGAGGGGGCACCGAGCGGCACCCCGGCGACCTGGCCGGCGGCCGTACGGAACATCAGCTGCCCGGGACGGAGCACTCCGCCGTCCGCCACCGGTGCCGAGACCGGGACGGGGTCGCGGCGCGTGGCCCAGGCCGCGTAGCCGGCCGCCGTGCCGCCGAGGACCGCCACCGCGGCGAGCAGCACCGGCAGGCGCCGGATCGGGGTCACGTCCGCCTCCCCACCCGGGGTGGCGCCACTGCCGTTCTCACCGTGTACCTCCTCATCGCGAACCAGGCGCCGAGCACACAGGCCGCGAGGCCGGCCGCCATGACGGCCAGTCCCTGGGTGCTTCCCCACATCGTCCAGACGGCGCCGAACAGGACGGATGACAGCAACCGGGTCGTCGCCTGACCGGTCTGGAGCAGGGCCAGGCCGCTCGTACGCAGGTGCTCGGGGAGCATCGGCCCGGCCACGGCCATCAGCACGCCGTCGGTCGCGGCGTAGAAGGTCCCGTGCAGGATCAGCACCGCGACGAGCCATCCCGGTCCGAGCAGCACGAGGTAGGCGGCGATCAGGGCGACGTGCCCGGCCAGGAAGACCGGCACCCGGCCCAGCCGGTCCGCGAGCCGCCCGACGGGCACGGCCAGCAGCAGGTAGACGGCGGCCGTGCCGATCGACAACAGCGGGAAGTACACCGTGTCGATCCCGCCGCGCTTCTGCAGCAGCAGGTAGACGAACGCGTCGCCGACGGTGACCAGGCCGAGGACCGCGGCCACCACGCACACCCGCCGGAACGCCACGTCGCGCAGCAGCCCCAGCGCGGCGCGCGGCGAGGTGGCCGGGCGCCGGGCGGGCAGCGGGGCGGGCAGCGGCGTGCGCCGGTCACGGACGTACATGACCAGCAGCAGCACGCCGAGCACGGCCACGCAGAAGCTGACCACGAACACCACGTCGTAGGCCCCGCCGGTGCCCGTCAGGACGGCGAACGCCACCAGCGGGCCAAGCAGCGCGCCGACGGTGTCCATGGCCCGGTGCACGCCGAACGCCTGACCGAGCTTGCCGGCCGGGGCGCTCAGCGAGATCAGCGCGTCACGCGGGGCCGTGCGCAGTCCCTTGCCGGTCCTGTCGACGGCGATCACCGCGCCCAGCGCCGCGACCGAGCCGCCCGCCGCCAGCAGGGCCGGCTTGCAGAGCGCGGACAGCCCGTATCCGATTCCGGCGATGAGTTTGCGCCGCTGCCACCGGTCGGCGAGGTTGCCCCCGGCGAGGCGGACCAGCGCCGTCACGCCGAAGGAGAGCCCGTCGAGCAGGCCGAACTGCAGCGGGCTGAGACCGAGGAAGAGCGTCAGGTAGAGCGGCAGCACGGCCGTGACCATCTCCGAGGAGATGTCGGTGACCAGGCTGACCGCCCCGAGCGCGAGCACGTTCCCGGGGACGGCCCAGGAGAGCCGGGGCCGCGGACGTGCTCCGTCCGCGGTCCGGCTTGCCGAGACGTACATCTAGTGGCAGGCGTAGGTGGGGCCGGTGTCCTTGACCGAACCGTCGGTACCGATCAGCTGCCAGGAGAACGCGGCGGGGGCGAAGGTCATCTTGACTACGCCGTAGATGTCCACCAGCCGCTTCTGGCTGTTGGGCTGGACGTTCGTGATCCCGTACGGTGAGGCGCCGCCCATGCCTCCGAGGATCTCCACCATGCCCTTGGGGTCGGCCTGGGCGTCGGGGTTCTGCGGGGCGAACCGTTCGTAGTGGTGATCGTGGCCGTTGAGCACCAGGTCGGCTCCGGCGTCATAGAGGATCTTCCAGACCGGCTTGCCGACCGGGTCGTTGCCGTGCTCGCCGGAGCTGAACAGCGGGTGGTGCCAGTAGGCGGCGATACAGCCCTTGGTGTTCGCGGCCAGGTCGGCCTTGAGCCAGTTGATCTGGGCCGCCTGGTCGAAGTAGTTGGAGTCAAGGGCGATGAAGTGCCAGTTGCCCCGGTCGTAGCTGTAGTAGGTCTTGCCCTGCGGGGTGGCGATGGAGCCGAAGTAGCCCTTGTACCCCGCGTAGGTTCCGGCCGGGTCGTAGGTCTCGTGGTTGCCTACGGCAGGGCGCGTCTTGCTCTTGAACCTGCCCCACGTCTTGTCGTAGTAGTTCTGGAAGTCCGAGAGCCGGGCGTCGTCGTACTGGTTGTCGCCCATGGTGATGACGAACTCGGGGTTCATCGCCTGGACCTGTGCCGCCGTCTTGGGGTGGGCGCAGGAGCTGGAGCTCGCGGTGCACTGGGCTGCGATGTCACCGGCGGCCGCGACGACGAAGGTGTCGCCCGGGGTCGCTGTCGGGGTCGCTGTCGGGGTCACGGTCGGGGTCACGGTCGGAGTGGGGCTGGGCGTGGAGGTGCCGCCGCCGAACACCTGGAACTCGTACAGGGAGTAGCCGTAGGAGGTGCCCCTGACGGTGCCGTACATGCGGACGTAGCGCCCGGAGCCCGACAGGCCGGTCAGATCGTCCTGGCCGCCGTCACCGCTGCTCGTGGAGTAGACGGTGGTCCAGTTCGCGGCGTCGTCGGAGACCTGGATCGTGTACGCCTTGCCGTAGGCGGCCTCCCAGAACAGCTTGACCCGGGAGATCGAGGAGATCACCCCCAGATCGACGCGGATCCACTGGGGATCGCTGCCCTCCAGGGAGGCCCAGCGAGTCGAGGTGAGGTTGCCGTCGACCGCCTTGCCCGAGCTGTAGGAGGAGCCCTCCTTGGACGAGGAGGAGGCGGGCCTGCCCTGCGACAGCAGGGTCTCGGCGGCTTCGGCGCGGCCGGTGGCGATCAGGACCCCGGCCAGGAGGACGGTGACCGCCGAGAGGATGAGAAGGACGCGGTGGGGGACGCGGTAAGGGACGGGGTGAGGCGTGCTTGATGACACGGGCTTGTCTCCTGTGGGGGCTAGAGACGATGATCACGGCGCCCGTCGCGGCGCCGTGCACAACGCGGCCGGGGCAGCACAATCCCTCACTGAGCGCGTCACGTCCCTTCCGGGACGCCGCGCCAAGCCACTCTCCGGCATAGTGACAAGCCGTCGGGGAGACTGTCAACGGAAGTTAGGAAGGTTTCCTAACCTGAAACCTCGCGCACCGGAGAAGCACACGTCGCCGACGGCGTTCCCGCTTCCGGACGGACCACGCCACATCCGGAAGCGGCGTACCACGGAGGCGACTCGGCGCCCGCTCTCACGCCCCCAGGCAGGCGGGGCCGAGCAACTGCTTCAAATCGCCCATCAGGGCCGGTGAAGGCGACACCCGCAGGCGGTCGTCGAGGCGCATGATGGTGGTCTTGGGGCCGTTGTGCACCTGCAGGTGCACCTCGGTGGTGCCCGGATGGGCGGTCAGCACCTCCTTGAGGCGGCCGACCACCGGCGGGGTGCAGCGGGTCAGGGCGAGGCTGACCGCCAGGGGACCACCGGCCTCACGGGTCAGGTCCGGAGCCGTCACCTCCATGGCGATGATCTTTCCGACGTCCTCGCGCTTGTCCAGGCGGCCCTTGACGAAGACGATGGCGTCCTCGGCGAGCACGGTCGCGCAGAGCTGGTAGGCCGAGGGGAAGATCATCACCTCGATGGCACCCTCCAGGTCCTCCAGCTGGGTCAGCACCCAGGTGTCGCCCTTCTTGGTGACCTTGCGCTGCAGGCCGCTCAGGATGCCGCCGACGGTGACGACCTGGCCGTCGGGACGGTGCTCGTCCTGGAGCGAGGCGATCGAGCAGTCGGCGCCGGAGGCGAGGATGTGCTCCACGCCGAAGAGCGGGTGGTCGGAGACGTACAGGCCGAGCATCTCCCGCTCGAACTGCAGCAGCGTGTTCTTGTCCCACTCGCCCACCGGGATCTGCACGTCGAAGGTCTGGTCCTCGGCGCCCTCGACCGCGCCGAACAGGGAGTCCTGCCCCTGGGCCTCGTTCTTCTTGATGCCGATGATGCTGTCGACCGCCTGCTCGTGGACCATCACCAGGCCCTTGCGCACGTGCCCGAACGAGTCGAAGGCGCCGGCCTTGATCAGCGACTCGATGACCCGCTTGTTGCAGACGACCATGGGGACCTTACGCAGGAAGTCCTTGAAGTCGGCGAAGCGGCTCTTCTCCTTGCGCGCGGCGATGATCCCGTCGACCACGTTGCCGCCGACGTTGCGGATGGCCGACAGGCCGAACCGGACGTCGGTGCCGCGCGGCGTGAAGTCGAAGTCGGAGTCGTTGACGTCCGGCGGCAGCACCTTGATGCCCATCCGGCGGCACTCGTTGAGATAGAGGGCCGACTTGTCCTTGTCGTCCTTGACCGAGGTCAGCAGCCCGGCCATGTACTCGGCCGGGTAGTTGGCCTTGAGGTAGGCGGTCCAGTAGGAGACCAGGCCGTAGGCGGCGCTGTGCGCCTTGTTGAAGGCGTAGTCGGAGAAGGGCAGCAGGATGTCCCAGAGCGTCTTGATCGCGGCCGCGGAGTAGCCGTTGTCCTTCATGCCCTGCTCGAACGACTCGAACTGCTTGTCCAGCTCCGACTTCTTCTTCTTGCCCATCGCGCGGCGCAGCAGGTCGGCCTTGCCGAGCGAGAACCCGGCGACCTTCTGCGCGATGGCCATGACCTGCTCCTGATAGACGATCAGGCCGTACGTGGTGCCGAGGATCTCCTGCAGCGACTCCTCGAACTCCGGGTGGATCGGGACGATCTCCTGCTGGCCGTTCTTGCGCAGCGCGTAGTTGGTGTGGGAGTTGGCGCCCATCGGGCCAGGCCGGTACAGCGCGCCGACGGCGGAGATGTCCTCGAAGTTGTCGGGCTTCATCAGCCGCAGCAGCGACCGCATGCCGCCGCCGTCCAGCTGGAACACCCCCAGGGTGTCGCCCCTGCCGAGCAGCTCGTAGGTCTTGCGGTCGTCCAGCGGCAGCTTGAGCAGGTCGATCTGCTCGCCGGTGTTGGCCTCGATCATCTTCAGGCAGTCGTCGATGATCGTGAGGTTGCGCAGGCCCAGGAAGTCCATCTTCAGCAGGCCGAGCGTCTCGCAGGTCGGGTAGTCGAACTGCGTGATGATCACACCGTCGGAGTCGCGGCGCATGATCGGGATGTAGTCGGTCAGCACCTCCGCCGACATGATGACCCCGGCGGCGTGCACGCCGGTCTGCCGGATCAGGCCCTCCAGGCCCCTGCCGAGGTCCATCGCCGACTTGACGTCGACGTCCTCCTCGTACAGCCTGCGCAGCTCGCCGGCCTCGTTGTAGCGCGGATGATCTTTGTCGAAGATGCCGGAGAGCGGGATGTCCTTGCCCATCACCGCGGGCGGGAACGCCTTGGAGACCTTGTCGCCCAGCGCGTACGGGTGGCCCAGGACGCGGGCCGCGTCCTTGATGGCAGCCTTCGCCTTGATGGTGCCGAAGGTGGCGATCATGGCGACCTTGTCGGCCCCGTACTTTTCCGTCACGTACCGGATCACGTCGCCGCGCCTGCGCTCGTCGAAGTCGATGTCGACGTCGGGCATGGAGACGCGGTCGGGGTTGAGGAACCGCTCGAAGATCAGCCCGTGCGGCAGCGGGTCGAGGTCGGTGATGCCCAGCGCGTACGCGGCCAGCGAGCCGGCGGCCGAGCCGCGGCCGGGGCCGACCCGGATGCCGTTGTTCTTGGCCCACATGATGAAGTCGGCGACCACGAGGAAGTAGGAGGGGAACCCCATCTGCAGGATGACGCCCATCTCGAACTCGATCTGCGTGTGGTGCTCGGCGTCGACGCCCTCGGGGAAGCGCCGTTCCATGCCCCGCCAGATCTCCTTGCGGAACCAGCTCTCCTCACTCTCCCCCTCGGGCAGGGGGAAGGTCGGCATCAGGTTCTTGAAACCGAACATGCCGCTCGGGTCGACCTTCTCGGCGACCAGCAGGGTGTTGCGGCAGCCCTCGGCCCACAGGTCCGAGGAGTCGACCGCGCGCATCTCGTCGGCGTTCTTGATGTAGTAGCCGCTGCCGTCGAAGCGGAAGCGGTCGGGGTCGGACAGCTGCTTGCCGGTCTGGATGCACAGCAGCGCGTCGTGGGAGGTCGCGTCCGACTCGTAGGTGTAGTGGGAGTCGTTGGTCACCAGCGGCGGGATGCCCAGCTCGCGCGAGATGCGGGTCAGGCCGTCCCGGACCCTGCGCTCGATGTCGAGCCCATGATCCATGATCTCCAGGTAGTAGTTCTCCTTGCCGAACAGCTCCTGGAACCTGGCCGCCGCCGCGACCGCCTCGTCGTACTGCCCCAGGCGCAGGCGGGTCTGCACCTCACCCGACGGGCAGCCGGTGGTGGCCATCAGCCCCTCGGCGTGCTCGGCGAGGATCTCCGCGTCCATCCGCGCCCACTTACGGACGAAGCCCTCGGTGTAGGCGCGCGAGGAGAGCTTCATCAGGTTGCTCAGACCCTTGGCGTTCTTCGCCCAGATGGTCATGTGGGTGTAGTAGCCACCCGCCGAGACGTCGTCGCGCTTCTGGTGCGGCTCGCCCCACAGCACCGGCTTCTTCTGGTGCCGGGAGGCCGGGGCGACGTAGGCCTCGATGCCGATGATCGGCTTGATCCCCGCCCCGGTCGCCTGCTTGTAGAAGTCGTAGGCCCCGTGCATGTTGCCGTGGTCGGTGATCGCGATGGCGGGCATGCCCAGGTCGCCGACCTGCTTGAACATTTGCTTCAAACGGGCGGCTCCATCCAACATGGAGTACTCCGTGTGAACGTGCAGATGCACAAACGAGTCTGACATGCGGCCCCGTCCTCCCCTAGTCGCACCGTCGGCGGGGAAAGCGTATCCAAATCCGAGTTCCCAAAGTGACCCGTGTGCTCCGGGTCGTCTCTCCCTCTCAGTCTCGCTCGGCGGGCGCCGAGCGGCGTTCCTCGGCGAGGTGCAGGCCCGCCTCGATGACGGCGTTCATGATGGGGGCGAGCCGGGCCTCGCCCAGGACGGGGGCGCGGCGGGCCATCTCGGCGACCACCTGGCGCTCGCGGGCGGCGTCGCGACCGGCGAAGCCTCCGACGGGCTTGAGGCGCTGGATGGTGCCGGCGAGCTCGGCACGGCGTTCCAGCAGGACGGCGAGGGCGGCGTCGACGCGGTCGATGGCGTCGCGGGCGGCGGGCACCG
>NZ_JBEXUE010000459.1:0-7973 GCF_040614275.1 Streptosporangium sp. NPDC006013 | reverse complement strand
GTGCGGCTCGCACGGTATGCCCCCCGTGCGAGCCGTACCGGATTCTCGCGTCTTCCCCGCGATTCCGTGGCCGAAAGCGAGAACCGGGGTCCCGGGCCCGGCCCGCGCGCTAACCTGGGCTTTTGCCCGGCGGAGGGTTGCGGAACGGACCGGCCGGCGCCGCCTCCATGGCCGCGGCGGCCTTCGTCATGATCCGCCTCATGGTCTCGATCTCCTCGGGGCTGAGCCGGTCGATCAAAAAGGCGCGCACCACGGCCACATGCCCGGGGGCGGTCCGCTCCAGGCAGCGCCTGCCCTCCTCGGTGAGCACCGCGAGCACGCCCCGCTCATCGGAGGGGCAGGTCGCCCGCGTGACGAGTCCTCGTCTCTCCAACTGCCCGATCTGGTAGGTGAGACCACTTTTTGAAGTGATCAGCCGGCGGGCGAGCTCGGTCATCCGCATCTGCTCGTCGGGGCGTTCGGCGAGTGTCACCAGGATCTCGTACTGGGTGTGGGTCAGACCCGAGTCGGCTTTCAGCTGATCCTCGACGCGGCGCTCCAGCAGATGCGTCGCGGACAGGTAGGCCACCCACATGGCCATCTCGCTCTCGCTGAGCCATCTCGTCTCGCTCACCAGAACATCCTACGGCTTGTTCAAATTTGAACTAACCACTATGGTTTGGTTCAAATTCGAATGACAGCGAGGAGTCATCATGCTTGACCAAGTGCGCCCCTACGCCCTGCTGCTGGCGCGGATCGGCATCGGCGCGGTCTTCCTGGTCCACGGGCTGCAGAAGTTCATGACGATGGGGCTGGCCCAGACCACGGCCTTCTTCGACTCGCTGGGCATCCCGCTGGCGAGCGTCGCGGCCCCGGCGGTCGCCGTCCTCGAAGTCGTCGGCGGCATCGCGCTCATCCTGGGCGCGGCCCTGCCGGTCTTCGGCACTCTCCTCGTGCTCAACATGCTCGGCGCGATCGCCTTCGCCCACGCCCCGGCCGGCTTCTCGGTGAGCGAGGGGGGCTACGAGTTCGTCCTCACCCTTGCCGCCGGCACCCTGGCCATCGCCTTCAGCGGTGGCGGTGCCCTCGCCGTCGACGGTCTCCGTCAGGGGCGTCGCCGGCCGGTCACGGTCTAGGCTCCGTCCGCCGGGCGGAACATCGCGCGCCACGAGGTCCGGACCGCCGACAATGGGCATAGCTGTTTCGACGGTGCCGAATGGCTGGGGGTCGATGTGCGGTGGCTGCGAAGAATCGGCAGCGATTTCAAGGCTCGGCAGCACATCGACGCGTACGCCCTCACGATCGTCGTCTTCGGTTTCGCGTTCCTGTCAATCGTCAGCGACGCGCTGGACGACGACCTCAGATGGGCGGTCCTGCTCTCGGGGGTGGGATTGCTGCTCTACCGGATCACCCTTCCCGCGGAACCCGCCGAATCTCCCGACGGGCTGCTGAACGACCGGTCGGTGTACGACAGCGCGCCGCTGTCGTCGCTGCTCGCCCACGCGCGTGACGTCCGGGTGTTCGCCCCCTCCGCGGTCAACCTGCTCTCCGCGCAGACCTGCGAGATCATGCGCAACACGGTGCTCGCGCGGGAGAGGGGACGCGTCAGGATCGTCATTCTCGACCCCCTGGAGAAGGGGGCGGTCCAGCAGGCCGCGAAGCAACTGGACGACTCGATCGAGTTTCCCGTCCAGAGGCTTCCCGCCGCGCTGAAGAGCACCATGGAGCGCCTCCGCCTGATGAGCGGCTGGAAGACCGTGGGCGAGTTCGAGTACCGCCTCCTTTCCTACAGTCCGGGATTCAGCCTTGTGCTTCTCGACCCGGAGACCCCGCGGGGCCGGGTCATCGTGGAGATTCACGGCTTTCACAATCCCTCGACCTCGTCACGCATGCATCTGGAGCTGACCCGCGGCCGCGACGAGCGCTGGTACACCTACTGGGTGGAGCAGTTCAACCACATATGGGAGGCGGCGAGAACCGATGTCACGCCGTTTTCCGGAGGAAATCCTCAGCCTGCTTCCGAAGATGCGGTGGAAGCCCGGGAGTGACCGCGCCGAGCGCCCGCGAGGCGAAATCCTCGGCGGTCGCGTGCTGCCCCAGCAGGGCGTGGACGCGTGCGGCCCGCAGCAGGACCGGCCCGCTGTCCGACCCGTCGGCGGTCGCGTCGAGGATCTCCTGCCCGGCGGCGTCGAACCGTCCGGCCAGGGCGAGGGCCAGCGCCCTGGCGGCGATCGTGGTGGGCCGCTGGTGCCGTCTCACGCGATCCAGGTCGCGCAGGGCCTCGCCGGGCCTTCCGAGATCGGCGAGGATCTCTCCACGCAGCGCCAGCGTATCGACGGGGGGCTCGCTGGCGAGTGCCACGGCGCCGTTGAGAAGGGCGAGTGCGGCACGCGGCTGTCCCAGGTGCCACAGGGCCTCCCCGAGTGCCAGTTGTGCGGGCAGGTCGTTGGGAACCCAGGAGAGCGCGGCGCGCAACTGCTCCACCGCCCTGGCGTACTCGCCCTGGGCCAGCCAGAGCCGTCCCTCCGCGGTCAGCGCCGAGGCCACCCCGTTGAACCGCTGGAGCGTCGCGAACACGTCGGCCGCCTCCTCGAACCGGCGGCGCGCCCCCTGCACCTCGCCTCCCGCCGCCGCGACCTCCCCCAGCACGACCAGGGCCTCGGCCCGCACCCAGGTCTCGCCGGGCCCCGAGGCGCGGACCGCCTCCTCCGCGAGGTCGCGGGCCGTCTCCCAGTTCCGCCTGGCCAGTGCCGCCCGCGCGTCACCGAGGTAGGTCGCCGGGTGCTGCGACTGGCGCACCGAGCCGATCAGGCGGTCGTGCTGTAGCTCGTACCAGCGGATCCCGAGCCGGTGCTCGCCCCGCAGCAGGTGACGGTCCTCCAGCGCCTCGGCGATGGCGTTCGGCATGCCCGCCGTCTCACGGAGGCCCTCGTAGACGGTGTTGCGCGTCCCGTGCTCGGTGACGAAGGTCCTGCGCAGCCAGGAACGGATCTCGCTCGACGTGACCCCCGACTCGGCCGCGACCTGCGCCAGCATCCGCTCGCAGAAACCGGTCAGGAAGTGGTCGACGTTCACATGCAGGTTCACGTGCTCGGCGGTGATCTCGTGCAGGCCCGGCGGCAGCGAGTCCCACAGCGCGGAGCAGACGACCTGCAACTGGACGGGCTCGACGGTGTTGAGCGTCACCGTGGTCGTCTGCCCCTCGTCGTTGAGGAAGGGGACGGTGCGCAGGTCGTCGACGAGTCGTTCGGCGGCCCCCGGGGCGAAGGACCGGCCGGTGTGCTCGAGGGGTCTCGTCGTGGCGTCGAGCGCCGCCGCGCGCGAGAGCGGCAGCAGCTGGAACCGCGCCCGCGAGCCCCGGCCCAGCGGGCGCTCGTACGGCAGTACGGAGGCCAGATACTCCTCGCGCAGCGAGAGCAGCAGGTGGAGCCCGTCGTGCTCCTCGACAGCCCGCGCGAGCTGGCGCAGCAGCGCGTGGCGCTCCTCCTCCCGGTCGGGCGGACCGCCGAACAGTTCCTCCGCCTGGTCGACGGCGACCAGGGTGGGCACCGGGTCACCGTACCGGTCGACGCGTTCCGGGCGTCTGGCCAGGAAGTCCGAGACCGTCAGCCCGGCCAGCACGGACAGCGGCTCCTCCGGCGCCCAGGCCGACAGCAGCGCCAGTACGTACGGGTTGCCGGTGACCCTCGGGCGCAGCGAGGTGATCCCGCGGGGTGACACACGGGCCACGGGCAGGACGTCGGCGCGTTCGGGCTCGATGCGCGGCAGGACACCCGCGTGCAGCAGGGACGTCTTGCCGACCCCCGAGGCGCCGAACAGCACGGTGAGACCGGTGGCCTGCCAGATGGTGGAGATGTCGCGGCCCTCGCGCTCCCGCCCGAAGAACAGCGCGTGCTCGTCGCGGTCATAGGGGCGTAGCCCCACGTACGGGTGGATGGCCCCGTCGTTCCGGTGAGTCGCGTCTGTCATGGTGTCCGTCCCATTCTCCGCCGGAGCTCCGCGCAGAACTCCGAGGCGGTCCCCAGGAAGATCGAGATGTTCCAGCCGTCGAGATAGTGGGCGATGTAGCGCCTGGCCTTGCTCTCCGCGTCGCTCGCCGATCCGTTGATCTCGGGCATCAGCTGCACGCTCACGTGCCGCCGTTTGTTGCTGCGCGGCGTGCCGCGCATCAGGCCGTGGAACAGCACCCGAAACGTCCAGTCCTGCAGGCTGTAGCCGATGAAGAGCAGTGGCCGGGCGGTCATCGCCCGCAGGATCGGGGTCGGCAGCGGGTGCCTCCCGCCGGTCGCGACGACGTCCACCATGTTGACGAGGTAGGTCAGGTAGTCGGCCTCGGTCAGTACCAGTGACGCCGGTTCGGACCAGCTTCCGTGCAGATGGTAGACGAGGGGACAGTCCACCGTCGGTTCTGGCAGGACGGGCGCGGCGGCGGGATCGGCCTCCCACCAGGGGGAGACGGCGACGTGGGGCTCCTTGCCCTCGGCCCGCAGCGCCTCGGCCAGGAAGTCGTCGTAGTTCGTGGTGAGGAACGTCGTCACGGGGAAGCCGGCCAGCAGCCGGTGCGGCTCTTCCGGATCGCCGGGAGCGGGCCCCCCGTGGGAGCGGAGCAGCCTGCAGACCCCCTCCTTGAGATCCACCGGATCCCGCACCACCGCCGCGCCGTACTGCATCACGCGGGCGAGATTGCCCGGGTCGGAGAACGGGTAGCCGTAGTGGAGGGCGTACCGGTTACTCAGGGCGGCACCGGTGGGGAGCGTCCCGGCGCAGGCGCCCGCTCCGAGGAAAGGGGTGCAGTCACCCCTGTGGAGCTGGTCGATCAACCGTTGCCAGTCGACATCGTCCACGGTCCCACCATTGTTGTCGACAGAAAGTGCCAGTCTCGCACTCCAATGTCGCACATTGGTGGGTTATCACCAAGGTTTCTATATGGAGGAGTCGAATCCGGCCACCGGCCCCGCGTCCCCGTCGGCGGCTATTCGCCGGCGGACCAGGTCCAGGATGGAATCACCGATTTTGTCAAGATCGGCCAAGTTCAGACCCGTCAGGTCGATCAGACCTTTGCCGGAATCGATGTTAGCGGTGGCGGCTTCCTCGCTCATGCGGACTCCCTTGCGCCCACGGCGAGACGCACGCGTCCCCGGATCTCCGAGCGTCCTCGCCTACGCCTTGATGATTACATCCTTTCGGTGTTCAGGCGAGTACTCGGGAAGATAATTTGGCGGGCGGGACTATATAGTTGACCGGAAAATAGGCATTTTAGGGTGTGACAGAGATCCGCTGTTGAGGTGCGGCAATGAGACTCTGACCCCTTCGCTTATGCGCTCGTGGAGGCCCGGAGCCATAAGCTGATTCCCAATCGGGCGAGTGGAGGCCGTCGCGTGCCCATTTCACAGTCTTCGGGGACTTCCCGCCTGCCGGGACGCCAGCCCCAGATCTGGGGCAGGGTCCCCCAGCAGAACAAGAACTTCACAGGTCGTGAAGGCCTCCTCGACAAGCTGCACACCGGCGTCACGTCCGAGGTCACCGCCGTGGTGCCGCACGCCCTTCACGGGTTCGGCGGTGTCGGCAAGACCCACGTCGCGATCGAGTACGCCTACCGCTTCCGGCACGAGTACGACCTGGTCTGGTGGATACCCGCGGACCAGCCGATGCTGGTGCGCTCCTCGCTGGCCGCGCTCGCCCCGCACCTGGGCGTGCCCTCCTCCGCCGCGATGGGGGTGGAGGACGCGTCCGCCGCCGTGCTGGACGCCCTGCGCCGCGGTGACCCGTACTCCCGGTGGCTGCTCATCTTCGACAACGCCGAGCAGCCGGAGGACATCAACGACATCATCCCGCGGGGCCCGGGGCACGTCCTGATCACCTCACGCAACTACGCCTGGCAGAGCGTGGTCGACACCGTGCCCGTCGACGTCTTCAGCCGGGCGGAGAGCATCGAGTTCCTCACCAGGCGGGTCCCCGGCTCGACCAGCCACGAGGACATGAACCGGCTGGCCGAGCAGCTCGGCGACCTCCCGCTCGCGCTGGAGCAGGCCGGAGCGCTGCAGACGGAGACCGGGATGTCCGTCGAGCAGTATCTCCGGCTGCTCGACGAGCAGACGGCCCAGCTGCTCGACGCCAACAAGGCGTCGGACTATCCGCTGTCCATGACGGCGGCGTGGTCGCTGTCGGTGTCACAGCTCAAGGCGAAGCTGCCCGAGGCCGTGGAGCTCCTGCGCTGCTGCGCCTTCTTCGGACCCGATCCCATCCCCCGTGACGTGTTCGGGGCACTTCCCGACGACCTCGCGGTCGGGTCGCGTCTTGGCCCGCTTCTCGACAATCCGATCCTGCTGAGCCGGGCCATCAGGGAGCTGGGCCGGTACGCCCTGGCGCGGATCGACTCGGAGAACCGGACCATCCAGGTCCACCGGCTGGTTCAGGCACTGCTCCGTGCCGAGCTGGGCTGGGAGGAGCACGTGTCCTTCCGCCACGAGGTGCACCTCATGCTCGCCGCGGCGGCGCCGGGCCTTCCGGACGACACCGTCCTGTGGCCGCGCTACGCCGAGCTGCTCAGCCACATGACACCCGCGATGGTGGAGGCCGGTGAGGATCCCCGCATCCGTCGCTTCGCCCTCGACGTCGTGCGCTACCTCTACTCGTCCGGGGGCTACCAGTCGGCCAGCGACCTGGTCAAGGGCTTCATCGCCAGATGGCGGGCCGACAGCGGGGACGAGGACCAGCACGTGCTCTCCGCGCAGCGGCATCTCGGCATCGTCCTTCGCGAGCTCGGCGACTACCGGGCCTCCTTCGAACTCAACCGCGAGACCCTGACGCGGATGAGGAGGATTCTGGGACCCGACCACGAGGAGACCCTCCTGCTCACCAACAGTCATGGCGGAGACCTGCGGATGCGAGGTGACTTCACGGCGGCCCTGGCGCACGACAGGGAGTCGCTGCGGCGGCACCAGAGCGTGTTCGGCCCCCAGCATCACCGGACGCTGCGCGCCATGAACAACCTCGCCATCGACTATCTGCTGCTCGGCGACTACGAGAAGGCCTTCGAGCTGCAGGAGACCACCTACAGGCTGCACCGCCGTCCCGACTCGGGATCCAGCAAACAGAACATCCTCACCTCGGGCAACGGTCTCTCACGTATCGTGCGGCTCAGAGGTGACTATGCCGAAGCCTGCGACCTCGGCGAGGACGCGTACGAGTTCGGGGTGCAGGAGCTCGGCCCGGACCATCCCTGGACCCTGCGCACGGCGAAGGATCTGTCCATCGCCAAACGGCGGGTGGGGCAGATCGACGAGGCGTTCGACCTCGCGCAGGCGACGTACGAGCGGGAGGAGCGCATCTTCGGGCGAGACCACCACGACACGCTCGCGGCGGCACTGTGCCTGGCCAACGCGCAACGCACCAGAGGCGAGATCACCGAGGCGCTGGAGCTGCTGCGGGATGTGACGGCTCGCTATCCCCGCATGTACGGCGACGAGCACCCCTTCACCTTCGGCTGTGACATGAACCTGGCGCTGCTGCTGCGGGTCAACGGGCAGATCGAGGAGGCGAGCCGGCTCGATCTGAGCTCCCTGGAGGGTTTCGACCGCACGCTCGGCCGCGAGCACCACTACTCCCTCACCTGTGCGATCAACCTCGCCAGCGACTTCGCGGCACAGGGGGATGCCCCCAGTGCCAGGCGGCTGGGGCAGGAGACGCTGGCCCAGCTGCGCGAGTTGCTGGGGGTGGACCACCCGCTCACTCTCGCCTGCGCGAACAACCTCGTCATCGACCTGCGGGCGGAGGGTGCCTTCGAGGAGGCCCAGGCGCTGGAGGCCGACACCTTCGAGCGCTACCAGCGGGTGCTGGGCAACGACCATCCGGACACCAGGGTCGCCATGCGCGGTGAACGGCTCGACTTCGACTTCGCCGCCAGATCCCGGAGCAGGATCTCCGACCGGCCTTCGGCGGCGGCGTCCAGGAGTGCGGAGCCGAGGGCGAACTTGTAGGTGCGGGTGTTCGCC
>NZ_JBEXUE010000458.1:0-7980 GCF_040614275.1 Streptosporangium sp. NPDC006013 | reverse complement strand
GAAGGACGTTCACGGAGAACGGTTCCGGAGCCCGGCTGCCGAGGCCGATAACAGTCAGTCCAGTCGCCGGCGCGGCCTCACGGGGAGTCCCTCAGGGATGGAGCACGGGCGCGTCCTCACGGGTGCGTTCTGGCGGGGAGTTCCTCGGGGGAGGCTTCTTGGACGCGTCTTCGGGGGGCCGCGGCTTCACGGGGCTTCTGGGGCCGGCGATGGGTGTGGGGTCAGGGCCATCAGGTTCTGGAGGAGTTCGGCCTGCTCGATGGCGTCGTCCAGGGCGTTGTGCGTGTGCGGTCGCTGGGAGAGCAGGTGCCTGGGCATCTGCCGCTTGGTCGCCCAGCCGATCGGCACTCCCGCCTTGGCCGCGTACAGCGTCTTCATGTCGATGCAACGCGAGTGCCCGAACGGTGAGGCACCGGCAAATCGCATGAAGTACCAATAAATCCACATCCAGTCGTAGGAGAGTGGGTAGGCCGCCAGTACCGGTGTGCTGTTCCCGCACGCGTCGCGGATCCAGGCGGCGGCCTCCCGCATCGCCTCGGCCGGGTCGCGGCCCTCGCGGATCAGCGTCTCCCGGTCAAGCCCGCTCACGGCGAGCGCCTCAGGCACATGGTCGTCGCTGATCGGCCGCAGTTCCGCGTAGAACGTACGGGTCTGCGGATCGACCGGTTCAAAGACCTTTCCGGTCATCCGCCCGGCCACCGCCATACCAAGGCTGACCATCGAATACGGTCCCGGAATGGGGCCATCGGCCTCGACATCCACAGATATGTACGTTTCGGTCTTCAACCTTCGGGCCTCTCTTGTCGCCGCTACCATTACGTAACTGTCTGTCCGTGAACGGTTACGCAGGGGGAGCGCGTGCGCGACGTGACCGCAGTCCAGGCCGGGTCCGGAGCCGGAGTCGTGCCGGCCTCGCGCCGTCACATGCCGGACTGGGTGCGGGGGCACCGTGCGATGGCCCTCGCCGCCGACACCGTCTGCGCCGCCCTGGCCGGAGCCCTCGCGCTGCTCGTTCGATTCGGCGAGGTTACCGCCTACGTTTTCCCGTACGTCATGCTGAGCGCCGCGCTGCCCGCCGTCTGGGTCTGCGTGATCGCGCTGAACCGCGCCTACGAGCCTCGGCTCATCGGCCTGGGCTCGGAGGAGTTCCAGCGGATCCTCCAGTGCGGCTTCATGCTCACCGCCGCTCTCGCCGTCGGCGCCTACCTCACCAAGACCGATGTGGCCCGCGGCTACGTGGTGCTGGCGCTCCCGCTGACGACGCTGCTCACCCTGCTGGCGCGGTACGGGCTGCGCCGCTCCCTGCACCGCAGGCGGGCCCGGGGCAGGTGCATGCGGCGGGTGGTGGCGGTGGGTCACCGGGTGGCGATCACCGAGTTGGTCCGCAGGTTCCGCCGGGAGCGCTACCACGGCATGGAGGTCGTCGGGGCCTGCGCCCCGCGCGACGGGATGGGCGACGTGGAGGGCGTGCCGCTTCTCGGTGACTTCTCCGACGTCGCGCTCGCGGTCGGGCAGGTCCACGCCGACACCGTGGCCGTGCTCGCCTGCCCGGAGATGGACGGGGTGGCGCTGCGGCGACTGGCCTGGCGGCTGGAGAAGACCGACACGGACCTGGTCGTGGCCCCCGCGCTGATGGAGGTGGCCGGGCCGCGGATCACCATCCGTCCGGCGGCGGGGCTGCCGCTGCTGCATGTGGATCACCCCGAGATCTCCGGCCTGCGCCAGGTGGTCAAGAACCTGTTCGACCGCATCGGCGCCGGGGTGCTGCTGGCGGTGCTGCTCCCGCTGCTGGTGGGAGTGGCGGCGGCCGTGCGGGCCTCCGGGCCCGGGCCGGCGTTCTTCCGGCAGACGAGGGTGGGCCGCGACGGCGCCGAGTTCACGATCTACAAGTTCCGGACGATGCGCGCCGACGCCGAGCGCCGGAAGATCACTCTGTCCAGTGACGGACAGGGCCCGCTCTTCAAGATCAAGAACGATCCGAGAGTGACCCCGCTGGGCGCCTGGCTGCGCCGCCATTCGCTGGACGAGCTGCCCCAGCTGATCAACGTGCTGCTGGGACACATGTCCCTGGTGGGCCCCCGGCCGCCACTACCGGAGGAGGTGGCCGGGTACGGTGACGATGTCCGCCGCCGGTTGCTGGTCAAGCCGGGCATGACCGGTCTGTGGCAGGTGAGCGGTCGCTCTGACCTGTCCTGGGAGGAATCGGTACGGTTGGACCTGCGTTACGTGGAGAGCTGGTCCCTCATGTTGGACCTGCAGATCCTGTGGAAGACCTGGTCGGCTGTCGCGCGAGGAGCTGGAGCATACTGATGACCGTTCGCGACGATCACACACTCGCCGCGGAGTTGGCGACGACGGCCGGCGAGAAGCTGGCGGCCCTGCGCGCGGAGCGGGGTTTCGACAACCCCTCCGAGCTGCGCAAGGAGGGTGACATCGCCTCTCACCTGTTCCTGATGGAGGCCCTGGCACGGCTGCGCCCGGACGACAGCGTGCTGTCCGAGGAGGCGACCAGCGAGGAGCGCCTCGACCCGCGCAGGCTCCGTGCCGAGCGGGTCTGGATCGTCGACCCGCTGGACGGCACCCGAGAGTTCGCCGAGGAGGGCCGCGAGGACTGGGCGGTCCACGTGGCGCTCTGGGAGCGTGGCACGCTGACGGCCGGAGCCGTCGCGCTACCGGCCCAGGGCTGTACGCTCTCCACCGTCGAACCTCCGGTGCGGCCCGCCCCCGAGGCGGACGCCAGGCCGCGGATCGCGGTCAGCAGGACCCGCCCGCCGGAGTTCGTCCAGAAACTGGCCGCTCTCGTCGGCGCGGACCTGGTACCGATCGGGTCGGCGGGCGCCAAGATCTCCGCGGTGCTCACCGGAGCGGTCGAGGCCTACGTGCACGCCGGGGGCCAGTACGAGTGGGACTCCGCCGCGCCCGTCGCGGTGGCCCTCGCCGCGGGGGCCCACGCCAGCCGCATCGACGGCTCGCAGCTGGCCTACAACCAGCCCGACCCCTCGCTGCCGGATATCCTTGTATCCCTACCGGGACTAGCGCCGACGTTGCTCGCTGGAATCCGGGATCTGCACCGCTAATCCCCGCTAGGAGAGTTTGATGCTTCAGCGCGACTACACCACGTCGCAGCTCGACGTCCTCGAGGCAGAGGCCATTCACATCATGCGTGAGGTCGCGGCCGAGTTCGAGCGTCCCTGTCTGCTCTTCTCCGGTGGTAAGGACTCCATCGTCATGCTCCGCATCGCGGAGAAGGCGTTCTGGCCCGCGCCGATTCCCTTCCCACTGATGCACGTCGACACCGGCCACAACTTCACGGAGGTCATCGAGTTCCGTGACCGCCGCGCCGCACAGCTGGGCGCGCGCCTGGTCGTCGCCAGCGTCCAGGACTCCATCGACGCCGGGCGCGTCGTCGAGGAGACCGGCCGCAGGGCCTCACGCAACCGGCTGCAGACCACGACGCTGCTGGACGCGATCGAGGAGAACGAGTACGACGCCGTGTTCGGCGGCGCCCGCCGTGACGAGGAGAAGGCCCGCGCCAAGGAGCGGGTGTTCTCCTTCCGCGACGACTTCGGCCAGTGGGACCCCAAGAACCAGCGTCCCGAGCTGTGGAACCTCTACAACGCCAGGATCCGCAAGGGCGAGCACATCCGGGTGTTCCCGCTGTCCAACTGGACCGAGCTCGACATCTGGGACTACATCCGGTGCGAGGGCATCGAGATCCCCTCGATCTACTACGCGCACACCCGCAAGGTGTTCGAGCGCGACGGCATGCTGCTGGCCGACAGCGAGTTCATCACCCGCGATGAGGACGAGCCGCTCCAGGAGATGACGGTCCGCTACCGCACGGTCGGCGACGTGACCTGCACCGGCGCGGTCCAGTCGGGTGCCGCGACGGTCGAGGCGATCATCGAGGAGATCGCGGTGAGCCGGATCACCGAGCGCGGTGCCACCCGCGCCGACGACCGCGCCTCCGAGGCGTCCATGGAGGATCGCAAGCGGGAGGGCTACTTCTAGTGCTCACCCACCCTCCCGTCTCCCTTCTTCCCGCGCGGTCCCGCGCCGCACGCCGTACGACCTCTGGAGAGCACCTCTGATGGACATCCTTCGCTTTGCCACGGCGGGAAGCGTCGACGACGGAAAGTCGACGCTCATCGGGCGGCTGCTCTTCGACTCCAAGGCGATCTTCGAGGACCAGCTGGAGGCCGTCGAGCGCACCTCCCGGGACCGCGGCACCGAGTACACCGACCTGTCGCTCCTCACCGACGGCCTGCGGGCCGAGCGGGAGCAGGGCATCACCATCGACGTGGCCTACCGCTACTTCGCCACTCCCAAGCGCAAGTTCATCATCGCCGACACCCCCGGGCACATCCAGTACACCCGCAACATGGTCACCGGTGCCTCCACCGCCGACCTGGCGATCGTCCTGATCGACGCGCGCAAGGGCGTGCTGGAGCAGTCGCGGCGGCACGCCTTCCTCACCACGCTGCTGCGGGTGCCGCACCTGGTCCTGGCCGTCAACAAGATGGACCTGGTCGACTACTCGCAGGAGCGGTTCGAGGAGATCCGCGAGGAGTTCACCGCCTTCGCCTCCAAGCTGAACGCGCCGGACCTGACGTTCATCCCGATCTCCGCGCTGCACGGTGACAATGTGGTGTCACGCTCGGAGAACACCCCCTGGTACAACGGGTCCTCGCTCCTGCACCACCTGGAGCACGTGCACATCGCCTCCGACCGCAACCTGGTCGACGTGCGCTTCCCCGTGCAGTACGTCATCCGCCCGCAGCGGGCCACCGACCCGGCCTTCCACGACTACCGGGGCTACGCCGGCCAGATCGCCGGAGGCGTGCTGAAGCCGGGGGACGAGGTCATGCACCTGCCCTCGGGCCTGGCCACGCGCATCTCGTCGATCGACACCTTCGACGGGCCGGTCGACGAGGCGTTCGCGCCGATGTCGGTGACCCTCCGGCTGGAGGACGACATCGACATCTCGCGCGGCGACATGATCTGCCGTCCGAACAACCAGCCGCACGTCTCCCAGGAACTGGAGGCGATGATCTGCTGGATGGCGGATTCCAGCAAGCTGGCCCCGCGCGCCAAGCTGACCATCAAGCACACCACCCGTACGGCCCGTGCCCTGGTCAAGGACCTGCACTACCGGCTGGACGTCAACACCCTGCACCGGGACGAGACCGCCTCCTCACTCGGCCTCAACGAGATCGGACGCGTCTCGCTCCGCGTCACCCAGCCCCTGTTCGTGGACGACTACGCCCGCAACCGGCTCACCGGCGGCTTCATCCTCGTGGACGAGGCCACCAACAACACGGTCGGCGCCGGAATGATCGTCGACGCCAAGTAGTCCCACCCCGCCGCCCGCGCCCGCAGCCCAAGCCCCTCCCCTCGGCACAACGGGGAGGGCCAGGCACGGGTCGCGGGCGGTTCGCCGTTCCCGGGCCGTCTACGGCGCCGAGGCTTCGGGGGCGCTCCGTTCAGGAGACAGGCGCCGCCGAACCCGCTGGGTAGATCCTTTGTCCGTTCTCTGACCTCTCCGTTACGCTCCGCGCTAGCCTCAGCACGTTCCGTATCCGTCGGGTAAGGATTCGTGCCTGTGTCTGATAGTCCGTCACCTGCTCGGGTGGTTTTCCTGGGTGGCCTCGGCCGCAGCGGGACCACGCTGCTGGAGCGCCTGCTCGGGGAGGTCCCCGGCATCGTGCCGCTCGGCGAGGTCGTCCACCTCTGGGCCAGGAGCGTGCTCGCGGACGAGGCCTGCGGATGCGGCGAGCCCTTCGGGGTGTGTCCCTTCTGGGACAAGGTCGGGATGCGCGCGTTCGGAGGCTGGTCCGCGGACCTGGCCCACCGGATGATCGCGCTCAGGGCCCGCGTCGACCGTACCCGGCGCATCCCGACCCTGGCCAGGCTGCTGGCCGAGGAGCGGGCGGGCAACGGCAGGTGGCCGACGCCCGGCACCGCTGAGCTGGACGAGTATGTCGCCGTCCACCGCGATCTGTACGACGCGGCGGGGGAGGTCGCCGACTGCCCGGTCGTGATCGACTCAAGCAAGCACGCCTCGCTGGCCTTCTGCCTGGCGGCGGCCGGGGTCGACGTCCACGTCGTTCACGTGGTCCGCGACCCCCGCGCGGTCGCGCACTCCTGGCGCAGGCGGGTCGAGCGTCCAGAGGACGGGCGTCCGATGACCCACTGGTCACCCTCCCGCACCTCGCTGCACTGGCTGAGTGAGAACCTCGGCCTCGGACTCCTCGCCCGCAGGGGCGTCCCGGTCACCCGGGTCCGCTATGAGGACCTGCTCGGCGCCCCCGCCGACACGCTCAGGCGCCTGGTCGCCAGGATCGGCCTCTCCTGCCGCCTCGACTTCCTATCGGGCAGCTGGGCGGAGCTCTCGACGGCGCACACCGCCTCGGGCAACCCCATCCGCTTCACGGTCGGCCGCACCGAGCTGACCAGGGACGACAGCTGGCGTGCCGCCGCGGGGTCCCGGCAGCTGCGCCTGGTCACCGCGCTGACCTGGCCCCTCATGATCAAGTACGGCTATCACAGGAGGCTCGCGTGAACACATCGGTGGGTGTCGTCATCCCCACCCGGGGACACCGGCCCGACCAGCTGCGCGCGGCCACCCTCGCGGTGCTCGGCCAGGACCACTCCGGCCCCGTCGAGGTGGTGGTGGTCGTGGACGGCGGAGATCCGGCCTGGGTCGCCGACCAGGTGGCAGACCTCCTGGCCAGCAGGGCACTGGCACCCGGCCGGCGTGGGGCGCCCTCGCGCGGGGTGCGGGTGATGGCCAACCGGCTCACCCCGGGCCTGCCCGGCGCCCGCAACACCGGCATCGCGGCCCTCGGCACCGATCTTGTCGCCTTCTGCGACGACGACGACCAGTGGCTGCCCGGCAAGGTCGCCGCCCAGGTCGCCGCGCTGGAGGCGGAGCCGGACGCCCGCTTCTCCAGTTGCGCCATCGAGGTCGAGTACGGCTCGCGCCGCATTCCCCGCCTGGCGGGGACCAGTCGCGTCACCTACCGCCACCTGGTGCGCTCGCGCATGGTGATGGTGCACTCCTCGACGTTCGTGTTCCGGCGCGGCGGGCTCTGGGTGGACGAGAGCGCCCCCAAGGGCCAGAACGAGGACTGGGACCTGGCGCTGCGCGCCGCCGCCCAGCACCCCATCGTGCACGTCGACCGGCCTCTGGTCCGGGTGCGCTGGGGGGGCTCCTCGTACGTGGCCCGCTGGGCCGACCGGATCGCCGGGCTGCAGTGGATGCTCGCCCGGCACCCTGATCTGGCCGTGGATCCGCGCGGCGCGGCGCGGGTCTACGGTCAGCTCGCCTTCCACCACGCGGCCCTCGGCCAGCGGCGGGAGGCGGGCCGCTGGGCCTGGCGGGCGTTCACCGCCCGCCACGGCGAGCCCCGGGCACCCATCGCGCTCGCGGTGGCGGCCGGCCTGGTCCCCGCGCGGACCCTGCTCAGCGTTCTGCACCACCGAGGGCACGGCATCTGATGGCGCCCATCACCGAGCGTCCGCGCGTGACGGTCCGCTACGGCCCGCAGGTCGCCCCGCCCTCGGCCGGTCAGGCCGTCGAACGCCTGCCGGTGCTCGCGCGCCATGGCTCGCAGGTCGCCCCGCCCCTGCCGGGGCGGGGTGCCGAACGCCCGTCAATGATCGCTCGCCACGATCTGCTCGTCGTTCCGTCGGAGGTGGGGCGGGCCGCCGATCGTCCGCGCGCGACCGCCCGCTACGACCTGCCGGTGGTCCCAACCGTGATGGGGCAGGTCACCGGGCATCCTTCGGCGCCGTCTCGCTACGACCCGCAGATCGCCCCGTCCGTGACGGGCAAGGCCGTTCACGCCGTGATGTCGATCCCGCCCGCCACCGACCACCGGTCGCCACCAGAACATGAAGTCGGCGTCGGCGCGGAAGCCCGCCACGTCGTACAGGCCGCGGGTGACCACGTCCTTGCGCTCCATCTGGGCCAAGAGC
>NZ_JBEXUE010000457.1:0-7981 GCF_040614275.1 Streptosporangium sp. NPDC006013 | reverse complement strand
CCGGCCCCTCCTCCGCCACCTCGCCGGCCTCGGCGGACGGCGCCGTCTGGCACGGCCCGTACATCCCGTCGGGGTCGCCGGGCGCGGCGCACATCGTGCGTCGAGAGCTGCAGGGGGAGGACCTCAGTAGCCCGCTCAGCCGCATCGACCGCATAAGAATGATCGCCGACATCTGCCACAACCTTCCGGGCGACTTCAGGCCGGGAAGTGATCGGGAGCGAGAGCGACGAGCGGTTGAGAGTCTGCGATTCCACTTGCGGAAGCTTGAGCCTGATGATCATGGGGCTCAATGGGTGCGCACAGAGTTGGATGATCTTGGATATGACTACCTTCCCCTCCTTCCAGAGGACGTAAGGGCCCGGCTTACGCAACAGTGAACGCCTGGAGCGGATGCCCCAGGCGTTCCTGTACCCCTTCCCGAAGTTCACCCAAGGGCATCGCCGAGCTTGCCGAGGGCCGCGCGCTTGTCGTTGAGTGACGAGTGGGCGTAGATCGTCATGGTCACCTCGATGTCGGAGTGTCCGACGATCTCCTTGACGATGTGCGGAGGCACGCCCAGGTCGAGGAGCAGGCTGACGCAGGTGTGCCGGAGGTCGTGAAGCCGTACGGCTCCGAGTCCGGCCGCGGCGCGGATCTCCGACCAGCTCCGTCGCAAGTTGTCCGGCTCCATAGGCGTACCGCGGCGGGAGGGGAAGACGAGCCCGTGATCCTCCCAGTCCGGCCAGCGGTCCGCCCGTTCTGCGAACTGCCTCCTGCGGTGCTCTTTGAGAGCGTCGAGGCAGATCGGCGGGAGCGGAATGGTGCGCTCGGAGTCCTCGGTCTTGGGCTTCACGAACTGGAGTCGACCGCCGACCCGCTGAAGGGTCTGGATCACTTCGAGCGTTCCGGTCTCCAGGTTGAGGTCTTGCCAGCGGAGCCCGAGGAGTTCCCCGCGCCGCAGGCCGAGGCAGACGGCCAGGACGTACAGCGCGCCGAGGCGGTGACCCGGGGCGGCCTTGAGGATCGCTTTGGCCTGGGTGACCGTCAGGCCCCGGTTGACCTTGTACTTGGGCGGCGAGACCTTCACGAGCTTGGCGACATTCCGATGAATGACCTCCTCGCGAACCGCGCTCTCCAGGGCGTTACGGAGAACGGCATGGATTGACTGGACCATCCGAGGCTGAATCTTGTACTCGCAGCAGGTGCCGGCCTTTTTCGCGCAGCACTCCGCGGGCTTGCGTGCCTTGTCCCATCCCCGCTGGCAGCACTGGCAGCCGTTGCGCAGCGACGTGACGAACTGGCGGACCTCGGCCGCGTTCAGCTTGTCGAGTCGCTTCCGGCCGAGAGCGGGAATGAGATAGCGCCGGATCACCCCCTCATAGCCCTGCACGGTCTTGGGGCGCCGTTCGGCCCGGACGACATGCTCAAGCCAGTACGTCAGGTAGTCGCCTACCGTCCAGCTTTCGGCGGCCACGGGGATGCCCTGATCGGCTTGCGCCTTGAGTTCGATGAACTTGCCGTGGCATTCCTCGCGGGTCTTGCCGTAGACGCTGACACGCTTGATCGTTCCCGCCGTGGTGGGGACGAAGACCTTCGCCTCATATCGCCCATCCTTGCGCTGGACGATCGTTCCCTCCCCGTTGGACCGCTTGCGGGTCTTGCGATTCTTGTTGCCCTTCGGCTCTTCCTCAGGAGTGCCGAGTTTGGTCCTGGTCATCACGCCACCGCCTTGAGGTTGTCGACACATTCGGCCAGCGCGTCGACCGGGACGAGCCGACGACGGCCGATCTTGATGGTCCTGAGCTGGTTGGAGCGGATCAGGGTGTAGAGGGTCCACCGGCTGATGCGGAGCTTTTGAGCGGCTTCTTCGACAGTGATCACGAGGTCATCCATGGGCAGCCTCCGACCGGCTCGTGTGATCAGGTGGTTGCACACCGGTTAAGGCGGCCGCCAGGAGCGCTTCACCGGCTGACAGCCCCTGTCCGGCGTAGTCCCAGTGGGAGGTGACGAGCACGGTGTCCTCCTCGAAGAGGGGGAGTCGGCCGGTGCTGACCGCCTCGTCGCGCATGTGGTCGGCCCGATCGGCGCGGAGGTCGCCGAGGGTGGTGGAGTAGCGTCGTGACTTCGTGGAGAAGTGGCCGCGGAAGCCCAGCATGTGAGCCCACTGCACGAGCCGGAACTCGGTCAGCTCATCGAGGACGCCCAGGCGCATGCACTCGGAGATGAGACGCCGGGGGTGATCGCGAATCGGCAGGGCGGTTAGGTCGTCGAGGAGGTTGATGCGCCGATCCAGCGTGCCGACGCACTCGGCGGCCTTGGTGGCGTACTTGGCGATGTAAGCGGCGACGGCCTGTTCGGAGAGGTCGCCGTCCATGGTGATCTGCCGGACGTCGAGCTGAGCACCCCACCGAAAGACCCGCGCAGGCTCGCCGGGAACCTTCGGAACGGTCACCGCGACCGCCGAGGCGGCATGCCGTACGGCGTCCGTCATCAGATCGGCCGTCGCCCAGGCCGGAGGAGCCGTGACCGGCCCCTCCGAGCCGTCGAGACGGATCACGGCGTGGAAGTGGACGACCCCGCGCCGCTGGTACTCGGCCACCTTGGCGAAGGAGATGACGGCCTGTTCCCGTAGCTCCCGCTGCGTCAGTCCGGCGTTCTTGGCGATGCGCCGACGCAGTGCCTCGGTGAAGCGCCGCCACAGCTCCGGGGACATCGCGTTGAACAACACGCTTCCCGCGTAGTCGTAACACTCAGGGCACAGCGGCTCACCGAGGCACGGTTCGTCGACCCCGTGCCGAGCGTTGCAGGACATGACCCGCCCGTGCGGGCAGGTCTCGGCGTCGCGGCGGGCGTGACACGGCAGGACCTTGCCGTTCTTCTCCCGTCGTACGTGCACGGGTCCGAAGGACGGCGCGGTGAGCGTGACGAACAGGCACGGGTGCGCGCTCACCGAGGCAGGGACGCCCTTGCCGCCGACCAGGCCCGCGCGCACCAGCTGGTAGGTGTCGGCCCGGTAGGTCTCGGCGCAGGACGGGCAGCGGGTCGCGCGCCTGGTCTTGCATGCCACCCGCAGTACGCCGTCCGGTTCCAGGTGGGTGCTGTAGCGGTGCAGGAGTGTGCCGGTCGCGCGGTCCCAGTGTTCGACCTTTCCGCGCAGGTGGATCGGCTGTCGGCAGCCTCCGGTCCGGCGGATCTGGGAGGCCCAGCGCTCATAGTGGGGATCGCGGAGCCGGGAGATCATTCCGGCTACCGCGTGTGGATCGGTCAGGGTGGGCAAGATGGGTTCCGTCCTGTGCAGAGTGATCTGTGAGGGATGGCCCCCGGCGTGGCGCGGAACTTGGCGGTTGTGTGGCCACGCGGGGGCGCTCACGGCTATGCGCCGTGGTTGTCGATCCCGATGCCGTCGCAGTCGGGGCAGGTCTCGCCGTCACCGGTGACGCCAGTCCCGTTGCAGGTGCAGCAGCAGTAACGAACCACCGGGAGTAGCTCGGTCTCGGCAGGCATGGAGAACTCCCTTCACGCCGTGCGCAGGTGGCGCAGTAGGTCGGAGGCGAGTTGGCCGGACACGCCCAGGCGAGCGCGCAGCAGGTCGAGGGTGATGGGCTTGCCGTGCTTGGCGTGATGCTCGTCGGCAACGCGGCGGGCGTAGTCGAGGAGCGCGGGAGACGGTTCGGCGCCGTCGCCCTGGGCGCCATCGGGGAAGGGGAGGAGAACCGGAAGTGCGGTGACCGACTCGGGTACAGCCGGGGATGGTTCGGGGCGAGGGCCAGTCGCCCGGCGTTCCAGTATTGAGACGGCGATCAGGAATGCTGCGGCGGGAATCCCCGCGGTCAGCCAGCCCCATACGGAGGGTTCGGCTTGATGGAGGTTGGCGGCCAGGGACAGGACGATTCCGGCGACGAGGACGAAGGTCGGCCAGGAGAGCGGACCGGTTCGCTTGCGGCCGATCTCCTTGTCGCGTTGACGTTCACGGGCGGCCATGACGCAGGTCAGATCGACGCACACGGCCACCGCCCAGGCCATCCAGCCCGTCTGCCCGTGCTCCACCGCTGTCTTCCGTACGTGGGAGAAAGAGCCGGCACCGGCGATGAGCGCCAGGACGATGACGGGACCGGAGTCCAGCAGCCAGGAGGCGAGGCGTCGCATGGTGGTCAGCCCTTCCGGAGTTCCGGGAGTACGGGGTCAGGGGTGAGGAACTCGGCGAGGTCGGCATCGGTCACCTCGGCGCAGTGGGTACCGGCCGTGATCTGCGCCCAGGACGGAGTGAGACCGGCGTAGGTGTGAGTGGCGTCTTCGGCGGCCTGCTCGGAGACGTAGAAGGAGCGCGCCCGGTACCACTGGCCGTTCTGTCCGGCCACGATCGCGACGCCGGGTGTCTCGGAGGCGATGGCCCGAGCGGAGACGAGCGCCGCAGGGTCGAGGTCGCCGAGGGTCATGGTCGCGGTTTCGGGATCGTTGACGCGATGGCAGATCCGTCCCGAGCACTGAGCGCGTAGCGCGGTGACGCCGGGGCCGAGGTCGGAACCGATGCGCTGGCCGCAGCAGAACAGATAGATCCCGAACGCCCGTCCGAGCTGGGCGATCCGCAGCAGCGCGGTGGAGGTCTTGGCGATCTCGTCTTTCTCGGACTTGTCGGCCATCAGATACAGCTCGGCCAGCTCGTCGACCAGGACCACGACGGGAACCGGCCGCCGGTCGCTGGACAGCTGCCAGATGTTGCGCGCTCCGGCCGTACGGCAGGTGGCCATTCGGTCGGTCATCAGCGCGACGAGGTCATCCAGCAGTTCCACGCATTCGGCGCGGGAGGTGGCCAGCGCTGAGAGGCGAGGTTCGTAGGGGGTGAACTCCACCCCGCCCTTGAGGTCGAAGCCGACGAGCGCGACCGGTTGCGGGGACAGGCCGATGATCAGGGCGTTGGCCAGGTTCGACTTGCCCGATTGGGTGGCGCCCGCGTTGAGCCAGTGCGGGACCGTCCGGAAGTCGATGACCCAGGGGGAGCCGGTCTCCAACCGGCCGACGGTGACTTTGAGGAGCTCGGTCGAGACGGGGACCTGACTGATCCGGACCAGCGGGTCTCGGATGGTCGCGGCGAGGGTGACGCGGCCCCGTTTCGTCGACGAGACGCGTACGGCGTGCACGCGCCAGGAGTGCGCGAGCCGGTCGGCGACTTCGGCGTAGTCCTCGGGGATCTGTCCCTCCAGGAGGCGGATCGTGACGCGCCAGCCGTGACGGGTCGGCATGGGCAGCCACATCCACGGTTTGGTGTCGACCGCGACCCGTTGCAGGCGTCGCTTGACGCGGACGAGGCCGGTTGAGGAGATCAGGCCGGGGACGGTGGTGAACCAGAAGCGCTGCCGCTTCTTCGTCAATCCGCAGCCCAGGGCGACCTTGCGCCAGGTGAAGCGGACCGTGACGGCGGTCAGCGGGTAGCCGAGGCACAGCCAGAAGGACCGGTAGTGCCAGCGGCGCCAGGCCCAGAGCCCGGCCACCGAGATGGCCAGGACTCCGAGCGTGAGGAGGAGACCGTCAGACACCGCGTGCCTCCACGGTGGTGGCGGCCAGGAGCGCCGAGGCGCGGTAGGCGATGCCCCAGCGTCCCGACAGTTCCCACGCGTAGCCGACCAGGCCGACAGGCTTGACCTCGTTGCCGGGGAAGACCGAGGGCTCCCCGACGACGCCGATCTTGACCAGCTCGATCTTGCCGAAGGCGTCCTCAACGGAGAACAGCACCTCGTAGACGGTCTGACCGCTGGCCTTGTCGGTCTTCAACTCGCCGGTCTCCTTGTTCACGATGCGCGGGCACGGAGCCTTCACGCAGATGAACTGGAGCCGGGAGACGTCGACCGGGATGGGGATGTTACGCATGCTGAAAACACCTCTCGTCTGCCTGCTGAGCAGGGCATGGGGGACGAGGGAGATCGCACGCCGTCAGAACCGAACGCGATAGCATCGAAGCGCCAACTAGGGTGCTGATCGCATCCGGCCTGGGCGGGTCTCCCGCTCAGGCCACTTTCATGTGTGGCCTGTTTCCGCTCTTCGAGAGCGGTCTTTCGGTATTTGCCCCTGAAACGCAGAAGAGCGTTTGCGTTGGGCTGTCACCTCCTGTTGAGGAGAGCTTCAGCGTCAACACAAACGCTACCTCGCACCGCGAGTACCTGCTAGTACTTTTAGTATTAGTGCACGTACTTTTTCTACACTCCAACTCGGTCGGCAAGTTCCCGCAGCTCAGGCGAGGGTGGGTCCTGCATGGTCAGCAAATCGGACACCAGCTGATAGGTAATTCGGTGGTTCCGTATCTGCTCCGGCGTGATGGCCTCCGCCTCCAACAGCGCGGACACGGCCTCTTCGACCTGACGGCGCTGGGCATGCGCGCGAGCAAGGTCTATCTGGAGCCGAGCGCGCCGCTCACTCGAAAGCGGCGAGGTGTCGACCGCCGTCCCGACCCGGAGCGCGTGCCCGGCGTCTCCCAGTTCGACCGCCACCGCCACTTCGTGAAGCGCGACGTTGGCCGGTCCGAACTCGGTGTTGTAGTCGTTACGTCCCTCTTCTAGTCGTCCCGCGACCTCACGAGCCCGCGCCAGGTGCTGGTACGCGGTATCCGCCTCGTTCAGCCGGGAAGCGGCCACGGCCCGCTGCAAGGTAAGTCCACCCCACAGCGACATGGCCTCGGGCTTGCCCGCATCGACCATGAACCACAGAGCCTCGGCAGCTGTGCGAGCCGTCTCCTCCACCTGGTCGAAGTGGCGTGCTCCCAGGAAGACGAAGCCGAGCCGGAAAGCGCCGGCCGCCATCATCAGCGGGTTACCCGCCCGCTCCGCTGCGACGATCGCTCTATCGGCGGCGATCCACGCGGCCTCGGGCTCGCCGAGCTTGGCGAGCGCGGCCGAGCATGCCTGGTAGGTCACCGCGAGCAGTTCGAACAGCTCCGCCCGCCGCTCCTCGGGGGCCGATCGAGCGGCGGTCTCCAGCGCGGGCACCAGACCCCGCAGTAGGTCGGCCAGCTCCACATACCGGCTTTCGTGCGTCAGCTCCCAGGCTCGATCGACCCGCGGCTTGATCTCCGACGTGGCCGGGACGGGCGCCGAGTGCAGCATGGCCCGCAGGGAATGAGCCCCCGACAGCACCAGGCGCAGACCGGCCGTCCCCGGTATCTCCTCAGTGGAGGCGGCGACCACCGGTGCCTCTGCGGCCAGCTCTGAGAGCGGTATGTCGAGAGCCTCGGCGACCTTCTCCAGGACCGACATGCGATCGACCTTGCGAACCCCGCGCTCCACCTGGGAGATCCACGCCACCGACCGATCGACCAGCCGAGCCAGTTCCGGCTGTGACAGGCCGCGCCGCTTGCGTTCCTGGGCGATGCGTCGCCCCAGGGCTCGTTGGTACTCGGTGCTCACCCCGCCGTTCCCTTACCGGTCTGGAGGGTCAGCCAGTCGACCTCGACCGAGGACAGCAGCTCTTCCCGGGCCGACAGGAACCGCCGGGTGTGCTCCTGCTCCTCGTGGGTGTCGAAGGCCGCACGGTCCCGGTACAGCTCGTAAAAGATCCGCTGGAGCGGCTGACCGTCGACCCGGTGCGAGGCGTACACCAGCGTCCCCGGCTCGTTCTCGCGGATCTTCTCGATGGTCTCGCCGACCAGCTGATCGAACGCCTCGGCGGTTGCCTCGTCCTTACAGGTGAATCGGACCATCAGACCGAACATGAGCGTCCTCCTTCGTCGCAGCCCTTACGAGATCAGTACTTATTGTGCGGCGCAAGTACCTCAAGTGGCTTGCACTATAAGTACTGTACTCGTACTTTAAGTATCAGTCACGTGCGAGTGCCCCTGACCTGCTTGATCGCGAGGTGAGCCGACGATGATCCCACCCTCAGACAGCTATGAGGGCACCGGAAGATGGCATCAAACCTTCCTAAGCGCCTATCCAGAAGTTCTGCGCGTAACCGGGCGTGAGATCGCCGGGGCGTGAGGGCGTTGACACGGGCCTCGCCGGGGGTTGGATCGAGG
>NZ_JBEXUE010000456.1:0-8060 GCF_040614275.1 Streptosporangium sp. NPDC006013 | reverse complement strand
TCCCTCACCCGCACCGACCGCTACGGCTTTCCCCGGCTGCGGCTGCCCCGGACCAAGCGGGTCAAGGGGTTCGCCACCGGCGATCTGGTCCGCGTCGTCGTAGCGAGCGGCAAGAAGGCCGGGGTCCACCTCGGCCGCGTCGCGGTCCGCAGCACCGGCAGTTTCAACATCACCACCCGGCAAGGCCTCGAGCACGCCGGGAGATGAGCGTCATGCTGGGCAGGCAGCAGCGGCCCGAGCCCGATGTGAGCGTCATTCGCGCCTCCGCCGAGCACAGCCCGGAACAGACCTACTACCGGGCGGAGGACGTCGTACTGGCCGTGGAGGTCATCTCGCCGGACTCCGAGCGGCGCGACCGCGACCGCAAACCGACGCTGTACGCCGAGGCGGGCATCGCGCACTTCTGGCTGGTCGAGAACCAGTCGGGAAGGCCGGCGGTCTACGTCTACGAACTCGCCCCAGTCGCCCGGTCCTACGTTCTCACCGGCATCCACCACGACCGGCTCAAGATCTCGGCCCCCTTCGACATCGACATCGACCTGACCGAGATCGACAAACTCTGAGTCCTCCGGTCGGAGCCCACGCCCCTCGTGACGCGGCACCCGGCCGACCATCACCCGGTCTCGCGCCAGCCGTCGCAATCCTCGAGCAGGGTGTCCAGGCGGGCCAGGCCCTCCGGCGTGAGGGTCTCGGCGGGGTCCTCGACCACCACGAGCCACTGGGCGTCCTCGGCGTCGTCCTCACCCGCGAGGGTCTCCCTGACCACGGCAGGCACGCCGATCATCGGAAACTCCTCGGCCACGATCTCGGCGACCTCCTCGGCGGCGTCACGCTCGGCGAACACCAGCAGATGCCTCATCGTCCCCTCCCTGGGGAAGCCTCTCCGCCACGCCGAACGAGCAGGCCACCCGGATCGACCGGCGGATACCTCATCGTCCCTCCCGAGGGAAGATCCGCCCGTGGCCGGGCCACGGGGCGGAATGAAGGTTCCGGACCGGCGGGAATCCCGGCCCGGAGCGATGAAAGGGGCTCGGGATGTGTCCCGAGCCCCTCAGTCGCCGGTCAGACGCCGCGCAACCGTGCCCCGGTGCGCTCGGCGGCCAGGGCCACGGCCGCGTCACGGGCCGCGGTGGTCTCCTCCACCGTGAGCGTCCTGTCGGCCGCCCGGAAGCGCAGGGAGTAGGCGAGAGACTTCCTGCCCTCCCCCACCTGGGCACCGGCGTAGACGTCGAACAGCCGGATCGACTCCAGCAGCTCGCCCGCGCCCTCGCGCAGCGCCGCCTCCACCGGGGCCACCGGGATCGCCGCGTCGACGATGAGCGCGACGTCCTGGCTCGCGACCGGGTAACCGGAGATCGCCGGCGCCTGCGGCCGGCCGACCGGCGCCTGCTCCAGCCGGGTCAGCTCCAGCTCCATCGCGCAGGTGCGCGGGGGCAGGCCGTACGCCTCGACCACGCGCGGATGCAGCTCGCCGGCGTGACCGACGAGCACGTCACCGGCGTACAGCGCGGCGCAGCGACCCGGGTGCCAGGGCTCGTGCCGGTCCGCGCGGACGTCGAGGGTGACGCCGGCCTCGGCGGCCACCACCCGGGCCGCCTCGACGGCGTCCGCCCAGTCGGCTCCCCTGCCCTTGCCCCACCAGCCGGACGGCCCGAACTCCCCGGCCAGCACGACCCCGACCCGCAGCGGCTGGGCCGGCAGCGCGGACTCGATCGAGGCCAGCTCCTCCGGGCTCGGCATGCGGTCGACGCCCAGCACGGGGGCGACGGCGGGCGCGTCCGGCGAGGGCCGGTAGACCAGGCCCGTCTCGAACAGCGCCACATCGCCGAAACCCCGGCCCACGTTGCGGACCAGCGTCTTGAGCAGGCCGGGCAGCAGGGTGGTCCGCATCAGCGGCTCATCCTCGCTGAGCGGATTGGCCAGCCGTACGGCCAGGCGGCGCGCGTCGTCGGCGGGCAGTTGCAGGTTGTCGAAGTCGCGCTCCCCGCTGAACGGGTAGGAGAGGATCTCGACATAGCCGGCGGCGGCCAGTGAGCGGCCGACCCGGCGGCGCAGACGCTGGCTCTCGGTGAGACCGGCACCCGCGGGGGCGGCGGGCAGGATCGAGGGCAGGTTCTCGTAGCCCTCCAGCCGGATGACCTCCTCGGCGAGGTCGTTCGGGTCGGTCAGGTCAGGCCGCCACGAGGGTGGGACGACCACCAGCATGTCGTCGCCGGTGACCGCGAGCTTCGCGGCGATCCCGTCGGCGGCGGAGCCGCCGGTCTCGGTGGCGGAGCTCTCGACCGCGCAGCCGACCTGCTCCAGGCGGCGGATCACCGTCTCCCGGTCGTAGACGGTGCCCGCGACCCTGCCGGGGTAGCCGCTCGGGATGGCGACACGGACCGGCTCGACCTGCACCTCGGCGTGGGTGACGCCCGGCTGGATCGTGCCGCCGCCCAGCTCGGCCAGAAGCTGAGCCGCACGCCAGGAGGCGTACAGCGGAAGCTCCCGGTCGACGCCCCGCTCGAAGCGCTTGGATGCCTCGCTGACCAGGTTGTGCCGGCGCGACATGCGCGCGATGCCACTGGCGGAGAAGTGGGCGGCCTCGATCACGATGTCGGTGGAGGCGTCGGAGATCTCGGTGTGCAGGCCGCCCATGGTGCCGGCCATCGAGATCACGCCCGACCCGTCGGTGATCAGGATGTCGTCCGGGTGGAGCTTGCGGACCACGTGGTCGAGTGTCTCCAGCGTCTCGCCGGGCTCGGCCCTGCGCACCACGATCTCACCGGTCAGCCTGGCGGCGTCGAAGGCGTGCAGCGGCTGGCCGAGCTCCAGCATGACGTAGTTGGTGACGTCGACGGCCAGCGAGACCGGGCGCATACCGGCGCGGGTGAGCCGTGCGCGCATCCACAGCGGGCTGCTCGCCGACGGGTCGAACCCGTGGATCTCGCGGAGCACGAAGCGGTCACAGGCTGACGGGTCGGCGATCGAGGCCGGGTAGGCGGGACCTGACGCGACGGGCGGGGAGACGTCCGCCGGGTCGATGAACGCCGAGTCGAAGGCTGCGGCGGCCTCACGGGCCACCCCCCGGATGGAGAGCGCGTAGCCGATGTCCGGGGTGATCTCAAGCTCGATCACGTCGTCGCGCAGGCCGAGCAGCTCGACCACATCGGCGCCGATCGGAGTCTCCCCGGGCAGCACGAGGATGCCCGGGGAGGACTCGGCCACCCCGAGCTCCGCCTCCGAGCAGATCATGCCGTCCGACAGGCGTCCGTAGGTCTTGCGGGAGGCGATCTCGAACCCGCCGGGCAGCACGGCGCCGGGCAGCGCGACCGGGACACGGTCGCCGGCCTCGAAGTTGGTCGCACCGCAGACGATCTCGCGAGGTGCGGCCTCCCCCACCTCGACCTGGCAGTGGCGGATGGGCTTCTTGAAACCCTCCAGGGTCTCGATGGAGAGCACCTCGCCCACCACGACGTTCTTGATGTCGTGGCCGTAGGAGATGACGGACTCCAGCTTGAGCCCGGCCGCGGTGAGCTTCTCGGCGATCTCGTGCGCCGTGACGGCGGGGAGATCGACGTACTCCCGCAGCCATGAAAGCGAGACCTTCATCAGACCTCCATTCCGAAGGGGAGCGTGAAGCGGGCGTCTCCCTCGACCATGTCGCGCATGTCCTCGGCGTTGTGGCGGAACATCAGGGTGCGTTCGACGCCCATGCCGAAGGCGAAGCCGCTGTAGCGGGCGGGGTCGACGCCGCAGGCGATGAGCACTCGCGGGTTGACCATGCCGCAGCCGCCCCACTCGATCCAGCCCTCCGACTTACAGGTGCGGCAGGACGGGTTTCCCGGCACCGCGGAGGCACCGCGGCAGACGAAGCACTTCAGGTCCATCTCGGCCGAGGGCTCGGTGAACGGGAAGTAGTTGGGCCGGAACCGGGTGGTGATGCCCTCACCGAACATGACCTCGGCGAACCGGTCGAGGGTGCCCTTGAGATGGGCCATGGTCAGGCCCTCGTCGATCGCCAGCCCCTCGACCTGGTGGAAGACCGGGGTGTGGGTGGCGTCAAGCTCGTCGGTGCGGAACACCTTGCCCGGCGAGATCACGTAGATCGGAAGCTCCCTGCTGAGCAGCGCCCGGATCTGGACGGGAGAGGTCTGGGTGCGCAGCACCTTGCCCGAGTCGACGGACTCCACGAAGAAGGTGTCGTGCTCCGAGCGCGCCGGGTGGTCGGCGGAGATGTTCAACGCGTCAAAGTTGAACCACTCCCCCTCCAGCTCGGGGCCCTCCGCCACCTCGTAGCCCATCGCGACGAAGGCGTCGGCTATGCGCTCCTGGAGGGTGGTCAGCGGATGCCTGGCGCCCCGGGAGGCGCGGCCGGAGGGCAGCGTGACGTCGACGGTCTCCTCGACGAGGACCCGCTCGTCGCGCTCGGCCTCCAACTGCGCCTGCCGTTCGGCGAGAGCGTCGGCGACGGCTTTGCGGGCGCCGCCGATACGCTTGCCCGCCTCGGCGCGGGCCGCCGGGGGCAGGGCGCCGATCTCGCGGTTGGCCAGGGCGATCGGTGAACGGTCACCGGCGTGCGCGAGGCGCACCTGCTTGAGTTCTTCGAGGTCGCGCGCCGCCTTGACGGCGTCGATCGCGTCGGCCTGCATGCGCGCCATCTCATCGGCGTGCAGCGGGGTCACCTCGACCGGGTCGTAGTTTGACAAGAGAGAGCTCCGAATCCAGGGCTTGAGCGGCCACGAGTCTAGTCGGGTAAGCCCACCGGGCTGGCATTCACGCTCAGGCGAAGTCAGGGGTGCCGGTGGGCACCATAAATCGAAACTCGGCGCCGCCCTCGGGTCCGCGCTGCACGGAGATGGTGCCACCGTGAGCCTCGATCAGCCCCTTGACGATGAACAGGCCGAGCCCGGTGCCACCGCGGCGGCGGGCGTTGCCCCGCCAGAACTGCCGGAAGACGCGCGTGACCAGCTCGGGCGGGATGCCCTCTCCCTGGTCACGGACGGACACGGTCACTCCCCATTCGCTCGGTTCGACGACTATTGTCACCGTACCGCGCCCGTGCCGCACCGCGTTTTCCACCAGGTTGGCAAGCACCTGATCGATCTTGTCCTGGTCCAGCCAGGTCTCGGGCAGCTCACCGCGCACCTGGAGCAGGAAGCGGTCGTCCGGCTCACCCGCCGCCACCCGCCCCGCGATGACCTTGGAGATCCTGGCCGGGATGTCGACCACCTGGCGATGGATCTCCAGCCGCCCCGACTCGATACGCGAGACGTCGAGCAGCTCGGTGATCAGCCTGGTCACCCGGTCGGCGTCGGCGTTGACCGTCTCCAGCATGACCAGCTTCTGGTCGTCGGTGAAACGGGTCCACTTGGCCAGCAGGGTCGCGGTGAACCCCTTGACGCTGGTCAGCGGGGAGCGCAGCTCGTGGGCGACCGTGGAGACCAGGTCGGCGCGGCTGCGCTCCAGGCGGGCACGGGCTCCGGTGTCACGCAGCGTGATGACCACCCGGACCACCTCGCCGCCCCGCAGGGGCTCTCGCACCAGCCGGGCGGCCACCAGCATCTCCTGGCCGCCGAGGGTGCGCAGCGGCAGCTCGGGCTGGCGGGTGCGGGTGCGCAACCCGCCGTAGGTGTCGAGCCACTTCCACCAGTCGCGCCCGTCGTGGTCGTGGAAGGAGAACACGTCGCGCAGGTGCCGCCCCGCGGCCTGCTCGCGGGTGACCCCGGTCAACCGGGCCGCGGCCCGGTTGACGGTCAGCACGTGGCCGTCTCCATCGGTCACCACGAGGCCGTCGGGAAGCTCGTCGACGTCGATCACAGAAGCGGGATCGGTGCTCCGCTCGCCGGTGTGTTCGCCGTGCACGACCCCGCCTCCTCGACGCTACATGGCCGACAATAGCGGGTTTCCCGCGTCGTACGGCAGCCTCGAGGCGGGGGGCGTCACCTGGCGCCGGGACCGGTGCGCTGAGACCGGGCAGATGCGTACAGACAGACCGCGGCGGCGGTCGCGAGGTTCAGGCTCTCGGCCCGCCCGTAGATCGGAACCCGGACGACTTCGTCGGCCAATCCCAAAATCTCCTCGGGAAGCCCCCAGGCCTCGTTGCCGAAGATCCAGGCCGTCGGGCCGGACAGGTCCATGTCGTCCAGGGTCTGCTTGCCCGCGCCGTCGGCGGCGAGCACCCGCAGCCCGGAACCCTTCAGGTGCTCCACGACCCGGGTCACATGGACACCCGTGGTGACCGGGAGATGGAACAGGCTGCCCGCGCTGGCCCGCACGCACTTGCCGTTGTAGGGATCGACCGAGGCGTCGGTGAAGACCACCGAGTCGGCACCCGCGGCGTCGGCGGTGCGCAGCACCGTGCCCGCGTTGCCCGGGTCGCGGACGTGGGCGAGCACGGCCACCAGCCTGGCGTCGGAGGTGACGGAGTCGTTCAGGGGCACGTGCACGAAGCGGCACACGGCCAGCAGTCCCTGGGGGGTGACGGTCTGGGCCAGCTCGGCCATGACCTCGCCACTGGCCCGGAAGAGGGGCACCCCCGCGGCGGTGGCGGCGGCGATGACGTCGGCGTGGCGCAGCTCGGCCTCGGCGGTGGCGAACAGCTCCACCACGACGCCGTCCAGCGCCAGCGCCTCACGGACCGCCTGTGGCCCCTCTGCCAGGAAGGAGCGGTCGCGGTCCCTGAAGGCCCGCTTGGTCAGCCTCCGCGCGGCCTTGACCCGCGGTGACTTGATATTGGTCAGCTCAGACCCGGCCATGCCCGTCCCCCAAGAATGCGAATGCGGCCCGCAGCGTCATCGCTGCGGACCGCATGGTCGTCAGTGTCTCGCTCAGCCGGCGACCGGCGCGTTCACGTCGGCCGGGAGCGCCTTCTTGGCGGCCTCGACCAGCGTCGCGAACGTGGCGGCGTCGTTGACCGCGAGGTCAGCGAGGATCTTGCGGTCGACCTCGATGGAGGCGAGCCGCAGGCCCTGGATGAGCCTGTTGTAGGTGATGCCGTTCTGGCGGGCAGCGGCGTTGATGCGCTGGATCCAGAGACGGCGGAAGGTGCCCTTGCGGTCCTTGCGGTCGCGGTAGGCGTACGTCATCGAGTGGAGCATCTGCTCCTTGGCCTTGCGGTACAGCCTGGAACGCTGACCCCGATAGCCCTTCGCCCGCTCGAGAACGACCTTGCGCTTCTTCTTGGCGTTGATCGCCCGCTTCACGCGTGCCATGTGTATCTATCTCCCCGGGGGCGGTTACTTAGCGAGCAGCTTCTTGATCTTCTTGGAGTCGGCGTCGGAGAGCACGACCTCGGGCTTGAGACGACGCGTCAAGGTGGACGGCTTGTGCTCGTTGTAGTGCGCACGGTTGGCGCGGCGGCGCACAAGCTTGCCGGAACCCGTGAGCCTGAACCGCTTCTTCGCACCGCTGTGCGTCTTCATCTTCGGCATCTCAGCCGTCTCTCCCTCGATCGTGCCGATGTCCCGGGCCGGTAACCCAAGTCAAGGGCATGCCTGACTACGAGACCGGACCCGGTCTCGACGTGATATCGCGACTACCTGACGATCCAGGCTATGCGAGTTACTCCTGCGGGGCCGCCACCGCTCCGTTGACGGACACCTCGTCGTTGACGTGCGTCTCGTCGGCGGCCGGCGACCTGTCCCCCGAGGGGTTCTCGTCATGCCGCGCCTTGGCCGCCGCCTTCTCGGCCTTGGCCTCAGCCTTCTTCTTGTGCGGGCCAATCACCATGATCATGTTTCGGCCGTCCTGCTTGGGCTGGGACTCGACGAAGCCGAGCTCCGTCACGTCCTCCGCCAGTCGCTGCAGGAGCCGGAAGCCCAGCTCGGGCCGGGACTGCTCCCGACCACGGAACATGATGGTGACCTTGACCTTGTCGCCGGCCTTGAGGAACCGCACCACGTGACCCTTCTTGGTCTCGTAGTCGTGCGGGTCGATCTTCGGCCGGAGCTTGATCTCCTTGATGATGGTGTACGCCTGGTTACGGCGCGCCTCGCGTGCCTTCATCGCGGACTCGTACTTGAACTTGCCGTAGTCCATGAGCTTGCACACTGGCGGGCGAGCCGTTGCCGCGACCTCGA
>NZ_JBEXUE010000455.1:0-8062 GCF_040614275.1 Streptosporangium sp. NPDC006013 | reverse complement strand
TATGGCGCAGCTGGTAGCGCGCCTCCATGGCATGGAGGAGGTCTGGGGTTCGAATCCCCATAGCTCCACAGTTGAACCGCCTCTGACCTGCGCTTTTGTGCAGGGCAGAGGCGGCTTCCGTTTCTGGCCGCGGATCCCGGCGCGTCTTGCCGGGCCGGCCGCGCGCCCTCCGTCTGAACGTGAGGCCGGCCCGGTGAGACGCGCGGGGGATCACGGACGTGGGTGGCGTACGCGATCCCTTCCGCGCTCCTTCATGATCGAGCAGCCGGATTGGCGAAACAGCATGCTTTAGCTGCTCTTAAGGCGTGCTTACGTGCGATCTAACCAATGTCTGACTTCTCCGCTCCCCTAGGGAAGCGGCTTCTCGCCTCCCTCGAACGAGGCGGGCGACGGCCAAGCCCTGCCCGTTTCCGGCACGGGACCCACAAAAGGGAAGAAACGCGCCTATCGCGCAAACCCCGATGGTCTCCCCGCCAAGCATGACGGTGACCTTCAGCGGGCTGTTCAACGCGGTGCGTTCCCGCGGGACCAGCGGCCGCGGACCAGGCGCCGGGTGATGCGCGAAGGCCGATCGTGCCGGTCGGTGCGGAACCAGAGCTGGACCCTGGCGCCGCCGAGGGAGGAGGCGTCGATCCGCAGCGTGCCGCCGGTGGACTCGGCGAGCCGGCGGGCGATGTCCAGGCCCAGCCCGGTGGATCCCGCGCCGCTGCTCCCGCGCCGCAGCGCCGCCTCCGGGTCGGGGATCCCGGGGCCGGCGTCGGCGATCAGCATGCCGACGGTGCCCGAGCCCTGGTGCAGGGTCACCGTGAACGCCGTGCCCTCGGGGGTGTGCCGGAAGATGTTGCCGAGCAGGGCGTCCAGCACGGCGCTGAGCTCTCCTGCCGCGACCGGAACCCGCGTGGGGGTCGAGGCGCCGATCAACTCCCAGGCGCGCTGCTGGTCCTCGGCCAGGGCGGACCAGAAGGTCAGCCGCTCGCGCAGTACCTCGGCGGCGTCACAGTGGACGAGCTCCGGCGCCAGGGAGGGTTGCCTGGCCGCCGCGATGATCTGGTCCACCTCCGCTTCCAGGCGGCCCAGCGCGCTCCTGCTCTGTTCGGCCTCGGGCCCCAGGTGGTCCAGGCTGAGCCGGAGCGCGGTGAGGGGTGTGCGCAGGCGGTGCGACAGGTCGGCGGCCATCTCCCGCTCGGCGGCCAGGAGCTGGACCACGCGGTCGGCCATGCTGTTGAACGCCTCACCGGCCGCGACCAGCTCGGGTGGGCCCTCCGGCTCGATGCGGACGCTGAGATCTCCGGCGCCCAGCGCGCTCGCGGCCCTGCCCAGGCGCCGGGCCGAACGCACCACCCGGACGCCCAGCCGGTCGCCGACCAGCAGGGAGCCGGCGACGAGCACCGTCGCCACCCCGCTCAGCACGGCCCACGACGCGGCGACGCCCCGGGTGAGGTCGTCCGAGGGGATGAAGATCTCAATGACCACGGTCCGCCCGCCCTCCAGGGCGACCGGGCGCAGCAGGAGGTAGCCGGTGTCCATCTCCGCGGTGATGGCCCTGGTCAGCCGGGAGGCGGCGGCCACGGTCTCGGCGGGGGCCCTGACGGTGCCGGCCGAGCCGCCGCCGGGCAGGTGGACCGCGATCCGGTCCTGCGCGCCCGTGCTGAGCAGCGCGTGGGTGAGCCGGGTCTCCTCGACGGTGATGGCCAGCACCGGGACCAGAGCCGATGCCTGCCGTTCAGCCTCGGCCATGGCCCGGCCGTAGGCGATCTCCCTGACGATGAGCCCGAGCGGGATCAGGAAGGCCAGGGCGACCATCGAGGTCCCGGCGACGGTGAGCAGGGCCAGGGTCCGTCTCACGACGGTGTGATCAACATGACCCCCACGCCGCGTACGGTGTGCAGGTAGCGGGGGGAGGACGCGCTCTCGCCGAGTTTGCGCCGCAGCCACGACAGGTGGACGTCGATCGTCTGGTCGTCGCCGTAGGACTGCTGCCACACCTCGGTGAGCAACTCCTTGCGGGAGACCACCCGGTCGGCGCGGGCGGCGAGGTAGGCGAGGAGGTCGAACTCGCGTCTGGTGAGAGTGAGAGGGACGCCGTCCAGGTGGGCCTCGCGCCGGTTCAGATCCACCGACAGCGCGCCGACGCACAGTAGCGGCGGTGGGGTCGCGCTCCGCGCCCGGCGCAACACGGCGTCCAGGCGGGCGTTCAGGTGGTCGCCGGAGAACGGCTTCACCAGATAGTCGTCGGCCCCCGCCTGGAGCAGACGGACGATCTCCGCTTCGTTGTCCCTGGCCGTGGCGATGATGACGGGGACACTGGATACGCTGCGGACCATCTTGAGAGCCTCCGCCCCGTCCAGGTCGGGTAGCCCGAGGTCGAGGACCACCGCGTCCGGGGGGTTCTGGGTGATCTCCCTCAGGGCGTCGAGGGCACGTCCCGCGCTGCGCACGACGTGCTGGCGCCTGCTGAGTTCCTGAATGATCGCGGACCGTACGTACTCGTCATCTTCGACCACCAGAACTGTCGCCATGTCGTGTAACGGTAGTGAATAGTGGGACATGTAACGTAATAATCCGTGACATGCGGCAAACGCTGGGGTTCATAGCGGTGTGGTGCGGAGCCACCGTCCTGGCGATCTCGGTCGCCTGGTTCGGCGTCCGCGACGTGCTCCGCAGCGAGGTCTTCGAGGACGCGAGCATCGAGCCCCTCAACGCCGCCATCGGCCGCACCGGAGACTCGCGGCTCCCGCTGGGGGCGCCGACGGGACCGCAGGTCATCGGCGTGCCGGCGGCCTCCTCGGAACCCGTCCGTACCCCGGCGCCCCGTCTCATCCCGCCCACGCGGGATACCACCGGATCGCAGCCGGCCCGTTCCCCGTCGAGGACGGCCACGCCGGTGCGCACGCGGGACGCCGGGCTCTCCCGGTCGGCGCCGTCCCCCTCGCCGTCCGGATCCGGCGCGCCGTCGCCCACCGCGCCCAAGCCGGCGGCCACCAGGACCAGGTCGATCTCGACCGAGAACCTGCGCGTGGTGAACGTCAAGGGCGGGTCGGTCTCGTTCGCCATCGAGAACGGTGTGTGCCGTCTGATCGCCGCGGCCCCCAACGCGGGCTACGAGGCCAAGGTCGCCTCGGCCACCGGGTGGATCCGGGTCGACCTGGTCAAGGGAGAACACGGCTCTGCGGTCTTCTGCATCGGCGGGGAGAGCCGTACAGACCTGTGGGAATACTAGGGGTCGCCGATCTCGCGCAGTCGTGCGGCGGCCTCGGTGATGCGATCCTCGCCGAAGACCGCGATGCCGTGCAGTTCGAGCAGGGCCGAGGTGACTCCGTGACCGGGGACGCGCCGACCGGCGAAGGTGCCGTCGTAGACGGTCAGGCTGCCGCAGGAGGGGCTGCCCTCCTTCAGGATCGCCACCTTCACGTCGAAGGACCTGGCGACGGCGAGCGCCGCCTGAGCACCGGCGAGGAAGGCGGCCGTGACGTCGGCCCCCCCGGCGGTCAGCACCCGGGCCGTCCCGGAGAGCACCGCCGCGCCTCCGGCGCCGCCCTCGATCTCCGCGGCGGGGCGCGGGACGGGCAGGCCGCCCTCGACCTCCGGGCAGAACGGAACGAGCCTCCCCTGGCGCCGCCACGCGGCCAGCAGCGCGTCGCCGCTCGTCTTGGCGGCCCCGTCGTAACGGACCTTCCGCCCCATCAGGCAGGCGCTGACCAGGATCCTTTCCACGGTCTCAGAATAGGCGCCGTGCAGGAGGGGGCGAGGGGGGCGGGCAGTACCCTACTGCTCATGCTTTTCGATCCCCTGCGGTCTCGATGATCGGCCCACTCGCGACCGGCCTGATCCTGTTCTCCCTGGCGGTCGGCCTGGTCAGCCTCCTGACCACCATGCGGAACAGAGCGATGGGCACCGTGCTCCTCGTCGCGCTCGGGGTGCTGGAGGTCGGGCTGCTGGTCCAGGCCGGGTTCGTGATCGCCGCGATGGTGCGGGGCGAGGGGCCGGCGAGCTCGGCCACGCTCATCGGCTACCTGGCGGGCAGCGTGGTGATCCCGCCGGTGGCGGCCTTCTGGGGGATCGGCGAGCGCTCACGTTGGGGGCCCGCGGTGGTCGCGGTGGCGGGCTTCGCGATTCCCGGCATGGTCGGGCGGCTGCTCCAGGTCTGGCAGGGGATGCCGTGAGCGAGCCGGCGATCGGCAGCGGACCCGGCCGCGCGCTGGTGGCGGTCTACGGGGTGTTCGCCCTGGCCGCGGGGGCCCGCGCCGCGGTGCAGATCGGGACGCGCCTGCAGGAGGCCCCGCTGGCCTACTGGCTGTCGGCGTTCGCCGCCGCCGTCTACATCGTGCTCACCGTCGCGCTGGCCAGGGGGAACCGGATCCTGGCACTGGTCGCCTGCGGGATCGAGCTGGCCGGGGTGCTCATCGTCGGCACGCTCAGCATGGTCTACCCAGAGGCGTTCCCGCGGGCCACAGTCTGGTCGGGTTATGGAAGCGGATATCTCTTCATCCCGTTTGTGCTGCCAGTCCTGGGGCTTTACTGGCTTCTGCGGCGCCGCTAGTTAGGTCCGGCCCGCACCGGGCAGGTCTGCCTCCCGAACCGACCGAACCACAAGGGAGGCACGGTCATGAGCTCGATTGAACAGTCAGCCGACGTCAACGTCCCGATCCGGACCGCGTACAACCAGTGGACCCAGTTCGAGAGCTTTCCCGAATTCATGGAAGGCGTGGAGTCGATCAAGCAACTCAGCGACACGCGTACCGCGTGGGTCGTCGAGATCGCGGGGGTCCGCCGGGAGTTCCAGGCGGAGATAACCGAGCAGCACCCCGACGAGCGGGTGGCCTGGAGATCGGTCGAGCGGCCGCACCAGGCCGGTGTGGTGACCTTCCACCACCTCGGTCCTGACACCACCCGGGTCACGCTCCAGATGGAGTACGACCCCGAGGGGTTCGTCGAGACCGTCGGCGACCGGCTGCAGATCGTCCGCCTGCGGGTCCGCGGTGACCTGGAGCGTTTCAAGACCTTCATCGAGTCGCGCGGCGGCGAGACCGGCGCCTGGCGCGGGGATGTGCCGGGACCGCACGAGCACGGCGCCCGGGTCGGCGGCACCGGCACGACAGGTGGCTACGGCTCTGACGAGCCCGCACCTCCGCGCACCGTGGGCCAGGGCTACCCGCCGGAGTCCGCGCTTCCGCCTCCCGGCGGTGAGCCGCTGCCGCCGGCCGGCCGCCGGCTCGGCGAGGAGCCGCCGCTCCCCCCGGGGCCACGCATCTGACGCTCGCGGGTCCGGGATGACCGCCTGATGTCCCCCGGATCGCAGGCTCGCCCGGTGCGGCCCCAGATGTCCGGTGCCCTGACCGTCCGGGTTCTTCGGCATCGGAGCCGGGGACACGCCGGTGCGCGAGAGAGCCGGGTCGCGCCCTGTAAAGGGATGCGTGACCCGGCTTTCACATTGTCAGCAGTTTTCGATCACCTCCGCCCCGACACGTCGGTCAGGAACAAACAGAGGTTTCAGTCCTGTTAAAGTTGTGGTCAGCCAATCATCCTACGATTGGATGAAACCACTGAGGAGGACTGAAACCAGCATGAGCGTGCTAACCCATCAGACCAGGGGCCGCACCGGTGGAACGACAGGATCTCTCGCCTGGTTGCTCGTGCTGGGAATCGTTCTCGCGGCGCTGAACCTGCGCACCGCCGTCACGAGCGTCGGGCCGGTTCTCGACCAGATAACCTCCGGCCTCGGCATGACCGCCCTCGGAGTCGGGCTGCTCACCACGCTCCCCGTGCTCATCTTCGCCTCGGTCGGCGCGCTGACCCCGGCGCTGGCCAGGAAGGTCGGCGAGCACCGCCTCCTGCTCTTCTCCCTCATCGTCCTGGGCGCCGGCCTGCTCATCCGCTCGATGGTGGACTCGGCCGAGGTGTTCCTCTACAGCAGTGCCCTGGCGCTGTCGGGCGGAGCGGTGGGCAACGTGCTCATCCCCAGCCTGATCAAGCGCCACTTCCCCGGCAGGGCCGGGACCATGACCACCGTCTACACCACGGCCCTCGCGGTGGGCACGATGCTCGCGGCCGCCGCGACCGTGCCCATCCAGCAGGCCACCGACGGCAACTGGCACGTTGCCCTCGGGGTGTGGGGGGCGCTCGCCGCCGTCGCCGCCATTCCGTGGCTTGCGCTCGCGCGCAGTGAGCCGGAGCGGCGCGGCGCGGGCGAGGGAACGAGTGCCCGTGCCCTGCTCCGCAGCAGGCTGGCCTGGGCGGTCGCCGCCTACTTCGGCACCCAGAGCATGGTCGCCTACATCATGTTCGGCTTCCTGCCGAAGATCCTCATCGATGGTGGCTACAGCAGCGGGCAGGCGGGTCTGGTGCTGGGCGTCTTCACCGCGATCGGTATCCCGGTCTCGCTCCTCGTGCCCTGGGTGGCGTCGAAGTTCTCCGACCAGCGGCCCGTGGTCGCCGCCTTCGTGGTCTTCTACGTCGCCGGCTTCCTCGGCCTCTGGCTCGCGCCCGTCGGCCTGGCGTGGCTCTTCGCGAGCCTGGTCGGCATCGGGATGGGGTCCTTCCCGCTCGCGCTCACCATGCTCGCCATGCGCACCCGCACCCCCGAGGCGACAGCCGCGCTGTCGGCCTTCGGGCAGAGCACCGGATATCTCATCGCGGGCGCCGGACCCCTGGTCATCGGCTTCACGCACGAGTCGACCGGCGGCTGGACGCTGCCGTTCCTGCTGCTGCTCGGGGTGGTCGCGGTGCAGTTCGTGGCCGGCTGGTACGCCGGGCGGCCGGGTTACCTGGAGGACGAGCGGGCTCTGGCGCGCTGACCCTCCCTCGCCGCGCGGCCTGTGCCCTCTCGGGGGCGGCACAGGCCGCGTCGGCGCAGTCGTCAGGCGATCGACGAGTGCGGCTCCCGGTGGCCCGCTCGCCGGATGGCCCGCAGGGCGGATTCCGCCGCGATCAGAGCGCTGTGCGAGGAGACCTCGCTGAGCAGGCCGGGGGCCGCCACCGAGTCACCGACCAGCCAGACGCCGTCCCCCCGGTCGATCGCGGGCCGGTCCCGCCAGGTGGTCCCCGGCAGGTCCAGGGCTCCGGTGCGGCCGTTGCAGGTGGCCTCCCGCCGCCAGGTCGTCCGCTCCCGCCAGCCGGGAAGCCCGAGATCTGCCACCCGCTCCGCCCTGGACACCGCCTCGGCCTTCGTCTCACCCGCTCTGACCGGCATCTGTAGCTGGCAGAGGGTCTGCCCGTTGGTGGCGAGCGAGGGGTCCGCCAGGCCGTACTGCTCCATGAAGCCGCCCTCGTCCAGGTCGGAGACGAGGAAGAGGTCGTCGCCGCTCACCCGGAGGCCGAGGTCGAGCAGGACGGCCTTCCCGCTCTCCCAGCGCAGCGACCCGTCGCCGAGCAGCGTCCTGGCGGCGTCCAGTGAGGTCGCCACGATCACGGGGGTGTCCTCGGGCAGGCGGTCCACCCGCGAGCCGGTCTCGATCCGCACGCCCAGACCGCGCGCGTGTACGGCCATCCGCTCGATCACCCGCCCCCAGCCGCCGACGATGTAGCGCGGTGCCGGATACCTCGGCGCGGTCGCCCGCAGCACTCGCTCCCAGACGAACGCCGCCGACAGACGTCCGGCGTCGGCGTCGTAGGTGATCACACCGACCAGTCCGGCGAGAGCCCGCATGGCCTCCTCACCGAAGTGCCGGGTGGCCCAGGTCCTGAACTCCTCGTCCACCGGGGCCCGCAGTCGCCGCTTGGTGCACGCCCTCAGCAGTGACCAGGGTGGTATGGCGGACAGCCGGTCGCCGTGCCGGAACCTGCCCTTCGCGAGCTTGCCGGGCGTGGGCTTGGTGTACGGCCCGACCAGCCCTCTTCTCGCCAGCCAGCGCCATGGCTCGCCGTCGGAGTAGAAAACGTGGGGACCGTCGTTGGCGATGTACGGGGCCGCGGTGCTGCGGGCCCGGCCGCCCGGCTCCCGGTGGGCCTCGTGGAGGGTGACCCGCGAACTCACCCCGAAGTGCGACTTCACCTCCCCGCGAATGCAGGAGCGGTTCCTCATCGGCGCCTCGCCCGAGGAGGTGTACGACTCGCTCGTCGACTC